>CAXUIE010000126.1:0-8806 GCA_964250825.1 uncultured Acidisphaera sp.
GGCAGCGGGACGACACGGGCGGGGAGGTTGGCCCCGCGCACGGTCAGGAACAGCGGCGTGCCGTCAGCGGTGAGGTCCTTGCGCACGTAGCCCATGGCGATCGGCGCGTTCAGGCTGGGCGAAAACCCGCCGGAGGTGACGGTGCCGGCGCCGGTGCCGTCGGCCGCCACGATCAACGTCCCCGCCCGCGCCGGGGCGCGGCCGTCCGGGCGGCTGCCGACCAGGTGGCGGTGCGGGCCGATCTCGAGCTGGTCGCGGATGGCCGGCGCGCCCGGAAAATCCCACGCCACGCGGCGGCGCTTGCCGATAGTACGGGTGAGCCCGGCCTCCACCGGGGAGGTCAGCTCGTCGATATCGTTGCCGTGCAACGGCAGACCGGCCTCGAGCCGGAGCGAATCGCGGGCGCCGAGCCCGGCCGGCGCCACCTCGGGCTCGGCCAGCAGCCGCTCGGCCAACGCCACGGCGCGGTCGGCCGGTAGCGCGATCTCGAACCCGTCCTCGCCGGTGTATCCCGAGCGGCTGACGATGCAGGGAACGCCCGCGAGGTCGATCGGGCGGCTGTCCATGAAGCGGAGCGTGGCCGCCTCGGGATTCAGCCGCCCGAGGGCGGCGGCGGCGGCCGGCCCTTGCAGGGCGAGCAGGGCGCGGCCCTCGGGCACCTCGAAGCGCACCGTCGCGGGGATGGAGGCCGCGATGTGGCGGAAGTTCTCCTCCTGGGATGCGGCGTTCACCACTATGAGGAAGCGGTCGGGCGCGATCCTCGCGATCATCAGGTCGTCGCGGATGCCGCCCGCCTCGTTGAGCAGCAAGGTGTATCGCTGCCGACCCTGCGCCAGCCCGACGATGTCGCCGGGCACGAGCGCCTCGAGCGCCGTCGCCGTGCCGGCGCCCTCGAGCGTGGCCTGGCCCATGTGGGACACGTCGAACAGCGCGGCGTGGCCGCGGCACTGCCGATGCTCGGCGAGGATGCCGGACCCATAGTGCAGCGGCATGGACCAGCCGGCGAACGCCACCATCCGCGCACCCAGCTCCCGGTGCAGCGCATCGAGCGGCGTGGCGCGCGGCTCGTCCGCGTTGGGGTCGTCCGGCAAGGCGTTCTCGACCATGGGCCGCTCCGCGTCGGGTCTCCCGCCGGCCCAACGCCGGCGAGCGATGCCTACCGAACGCCCGAAAACGTGGCTCGGCGACACCGTCCGACCCCCCTCTGTCGCGGAACCTGAGAGATTCGGGTTACGATCCGGCGAGGAGCGTCACCCTTTCTCCGTCGGTGCGGCGGAGCGAACGGCCCGGCCGGCTTTCCAGAGGTCCCCGATCCCGGCGCGGTCCTTGAGCCTGAGCGTTTCCGGGGGCCGGTTGCGCCTTCGGCGGCGGCCCCGAATCGGACCCGCGCTCTCCCGCGCCGGATGCACGGGACCCACGCAGCATGACGCGGCGCAGCAACGGACGCAAGATATTAGCGCGGGCCGCGCCGTCGGTTGAACGCGACCTCCTCGGGGGTGAGCTGGAACCCGGCCACCACGTCGAAGCTCGATCCCGGCTGTGACGGGCGGGTCGGCAAGATCAATGTCACGGGGTCGGTGGTCAGGCGCGTGGTGTCGGCGTTGGACGCGAAGACCGGCGCGACACGATAGACCTGCTTGTCGAGCACCTCGCCGTTGCGGGAAACGGCGATGAAGAACGGCACCTCCAGATCGGCGGCGCCGGCCGCCGGCCCCCGCGCCAGCCGCAGGGAGACTGCGACCGTGACGTCCGTGTCGCGGCCGTTGCGTGAGCAAACGCCCGATACGCCGGTGACCCGCCCATCCAGCACCATGTCCGTCAGGTCGTGCCCGGCCGCACCCTGGCGGTAGCGGGTCAAGTCGGCGGCGTCCGCCAGGATGCCGGCGTGCGGGCACGCGGGAGGGAACTCATCGGACGCTGCCCCGCCGCACCCCGCGAACCCGCCGCACGCGACGAGAACCGCCAGCATACGCGAAACGGACGACAACCGCCGAAAGCCGGCGCGGGCGGGCGAGCCTGGTGGCATGGGTGACTCCGAGGGGCGGAACACGGCATATCGCCTGCGCCCCGGACGGACAACACGAGGGGACCTGAGCGGTCCGGCCCCAAGCGCCCCTCAAGCGTCGCGCCGCTTGACAGCCGCGGCAGAAAAGCGCGATGCGGCCGGGTCCCCGAAGCCGAGCCCATGTCACAGAACCCTCCCCTACGCGTCCTGCTGGCCGGACCCCGCGGCTTTTGCGCCGGCGTCGACCGCGCCATCCGCGTGGTCGAGGAGGCGCTGCGGCGTTATCAGGCGCCCGTCTATGTGCGCCATGAGATCGTGCACAACCGCACCGTGGTCGAGGCGCTGGAAACCCAGGGTGCCATCTTCGTCGAGGACCTCGACGAGGTCCCCGCCGATGCTCCCGTCGTGTTCTCCGCCCACGGCGTGCCCAAATCCGTCCCCGCCGAGGCGCAGCGCCGCAAGCTCACCTACCTGGACGCCACCTGCCCGCTAGTCAGCAAGGTGCATCGCGAGGCCGAGCGGCACTTCGCCGCCGGCCGCCACATCATCATGATCGGCCATTCGGGGCATCCGGAAGTCGAAGGCACGATGGGCCAGCTGCCGCCCGGCGCCATGACCTTGGTGCGGGACGCCGAGGAAGCGGGCGCCGTGATGCCTCCCGACACGGGCAAGCTCGCCTTCATCACCCAGACCACCCTCTCTGTCGACGACACCGCCGAGATGGTCGCGATCTTGCAGCGGCGGTTTCCCTCCATCGTCGGACCGACGCACGAGGACATCTGCTACGCCACCACCAACCGACAGGCAGCGGTGAAGGCGATCGCGTCCGATAGCGACCTGGTGATCGTGATCGGCAGCCCGAATTCATCGAACTCGCAGCGGCTGCGTGAGGTGGCCGAGCGGTCCGGCGCACAAGCGGCCTTGCTGCTGCCCAAGGTCGAGGAGCTCGACTGGTCGGTGCTCGACGGCGTGCGAACCCTCGGGATCACGGCCGGGGCATCGGCGCCGGAAGCCCTGGTCGAGCGGCTAATCGCGCGGCTGCGCGACCGCTACACGCTTTCCGTCGAGGAGCGGACGGTGACGCAGGAGAACCTCGTGTTCAAGCTGCCGCCTCCGCTCGCCTGAGCGCGGCCAGCGCCCATGGCGGTCTACACCGAAGTCACGGACGATGCGCTCGCGGCCTTGCTCGTGGAATACGACATCGGCTCGGCGGTGGCGTTCCGCGGCATCGCCGAAGGGGTCGAGAACAGCAACTTCTCGCTCCGCGCCACGACGGGCGACTACATTCTCACCTTATACGAGAAACGCGTCGATCCGGCCGAGCTCCCCTGGTTTCTCGGTTTGATGGAGCACCTCGCACGGCACGGCATCGATTGCCCGCTACCCGTGCGCGGGCGCGACGGCGCATCCTTGCGGTCGCTGTGCGGACGCAGCGCGGCGATCACCACCTTCCTCCCCGGCGTATGGCCGCGCCGGGTGCGCCCCGAGCACTGCGGGCCGCTTGGCGCGGCGCTGGCGGGGCTGCACCGGGCAGGCGCCGGCTACGAGCCCTTCCGCCGGAACGCGCTCGGACCGGCAGGTTGGCCCTCGCTTCTCGATCGCGTCCGTGCCCGGGCCGACGAGGTGCACCCGGGGCTTGGAACCGAGCTCGATGCGGCGCTCGCCGGCGTGCTGGCCGGCTGGCCCGAAGCACTCCCGCGCGGGCACATCCACGCCGACCTGTTCCCCGACAACGTGTTCTTCCTCGATGGCCGCGTGTCCGGCTTGATCGACTTCTATTTCGCGGCCACCGACCTCCTGGCCTATGACGTCGCGGTCTGCCTCAACGCCTGGTGCTTCGAGCCCGACATGTCCTTGAACGTGACCAAGGCGCGGCTGCTCCTGTCCGCCTACGACGCGGTGCGCCCGCTATCGCCCGCCGAGCGTGGCGCGCTGCCCGTGCTGTGCCAGGGAGCGGCGCTGCGGTTTCTGCTCACGCGGCTCTACGACTGGCTGCACACGCCGGCGGGCGCGTTCGTGACGCGCAAGGACCCGCTCGAGTATTGGCGAAGGCTCCGGTTCCATCGCTTGGCGCGCGACGAAGCGGCCTATGGGCTCTGAGGCGGCACCCGAGCCCGCGGTGGAGATCTGGACGGACGGCGGCTGCAAGCCGAATCCCGGCCCGGGCGGCTGGGCGGCGATCCTCAGGTCGCGCGGCCACGAGCGCGAATTGTCGGGCGCCGACCCGGTGACCACCAACAACCGGATGGAGCTCACCGCCGCCGCGGCGGCGCTGGAGGCGCTCACCCGGCCGTGCCGTGTCGTGGTGCACACGGACAGCGAGTACGTGCGCAACGGCATCACCCGCTGGCACGCCGGGTGGGTACGGCGCAACTGGCGCAACGCGGCGGGCGATCCGGTCGCGAACATGGATCTGTGGAGGCGGCTGCTGGAGGCGAGCGGGAGGCACACAGTGGAGTGGCGCTGGGTGCGCGGGCACGCGGGCGACGTGATGAACGAGCGGGTGGACCGGCTGGCCACAGTGGCGCGGGAAAGCACTCGCGCGTAGCGGCGGCGCGAGCGGCCGCTTCATCGCGCCAGGCGCCGATTGAGATATTGCTGGAACAACGCGCGCCGGTCTGTATCGCTCAAGCGCGCGAGGTCGCCGCCTTGGCTTAGCAGGAAGGCGTCAAAGTCTTGCCGGAGCCTTTCCGGTGATGGCTGCTGCTGTCCAGACAACTGAGGCGTCGCCGCACCGGCACTGGTCTGCGGGTTTCTGTCCGGCGAGGCCAGCGCGGCTGTTGGGGGGTGTGGGCCTGGCCGCGGAGCGGATGGAGGGGGGGCCGGGCTGGGTTTGTTGGTGGGGGGGGTTGGGGGGGGGCGGGATACCCCGTGGGTGCGTGTGGCGGCTGGTATGGGGGGCGGAACGGCAGGCCGCGATAGAATGAATGATACGCGAGGAAACCGGCCGCCAAGACCGCGACGGCCACGAGCGACGCGAGCAGGGAGCGGACCGGGCGATTGCCTGCGACCGGCCCGGCCTGGATGCGACGGAGCCTATCCCGTGCCCTGGGTTCGAAAGAGGAGAGCAGCGACGACCAATCGTCGGCGACGCTGTCCTGCATCGGACCGGACACCGTCTCGACGGCCGGCGTCGATGCCGGGGCGGTCACGTCCTTGTCGGGAGGCGCTCGTGGCGGGCTCGCGAGCAACGTCCAGAGGCCGCTGCGGCCCACCAGCATCAACTGGGCGCACGGGGAGTCCCCGCGTGGCAAGCCGGGCAGCAACCGGAGCATAGCCAGCGCTGGGCGGTCCAGGTTCTCGGCGTCCTCGATCAGCAGGACGAGGCGCTTGCCTCGATAGGTGGGCGCCGTCAGCACGTTGACGACGTGCTGCAAATCGTCCTCGACCCCGTGGCCGCCGCCGGCATAGGACGCGCCCACCACCAAAGCGACGAGGCGACTGACGCCGAGCGGCCCCGGCGCGCCGTTGCGAATCCGGACAACGCCCACGCCCGCTTCGACCAGCCCGATCGCGAAAGCGTTCACGATCGCTGATCGGCTGGCACTAGGCTCGCCCGTCAACGCCACCACGCGCAACCCGCTCAGGACCGCTTCGGTCAAGGCGGCAACCGGAGCCTGGCTCGAGGTGGTGAACACCGCGTCGCGCTCCGGGCCGTCCGGGACCGAGGCGGGCCGCGCCAAAGCGCCGGGGTCCAAAGGCGCGTTCATGGGTTGAGCCCGGAACCGACGGGCTCAGGCCAGCCCGCGTTGGCCCGGTTATTCTCCCAGGTGTCGAATCGCTCGAACAAGCTGGCCTTGTCCTCTTCCGACAAGGCCGGCGCGCTCGCGGGTTCGGACACGTTCTGGCCCGGAGCCTGCGGCTGCGGGCGCGGGCGGCTCGCGTTTCTGACCGGATGGGCGGCCCGATATGCGATCGGCGGCGGGGGAGCGCTACTCCGCTGAGCACAGCCACCGACTGAAGTCAGGAACGCGATCATCGCCGTTCCGGCGATCGAGACGCGGCGTCCGATCCCCAACAATGACGGGTGCTCCTGCTCGCTGCTGACCCAAACCGCTCAGCAGTCATGCGGTTCAATGCGGCATTAACGTGGCCGCGTGCAACATTTAACGCTTGCTGCGCGCGCCTCCCGCGTCGAAGCCGGCCCGCAACGTTCGTGACATCTAAGCCATCGCGCAGAATAAACGGTTAAGCGGTCCGGCGCGCCGTCGGATTGCCGCGGGGAACAGGGTTGCCAAGGAGGCCAACTCCGGCCTTCATCTCGCATGGGCGAGAGATCCGCGATCAACGCGGTCCGCACCGTCGCCCGCGGGAGGAAACGAATGCCAGGACCACGATCCTCGCCTCGGCTCGCTTCGGGCGCGCGGCCGCGATGGGTGGCCGCCGCGCTGGCGGCCCTGGCCATCGCGACAACCGGGCCGGCCCGCGCCGAGCCGTCGGCCCAGACCCAGAACGGCAGGATCACGGGGATCTTGGCCGAGGGCATGCGTGAGTTTCTTGGCATCCGCTACGCCGCGCCGCCGGTCGGGCCGTTACGCTGGCAGCCGCCGCAACCCGTTCCGGCCAAGCTCGCGACCAAGGCGGCGACCGCCTTCGCGGCGCACTGCCCGCAGCTCGCCTCGCCGTACGGCGTCGCCAGCACGTCGGAAGATTGCTTGTTCCTCAACGTCTTCACGCCGGGCCACGCGCGGCGGGCCGACGAGGCTGGCCTGCCGGTGATGGTGTGGATCCACGGCGGAGCACTCGTCGTCGGCGGAAGCGATCTCTACGATCCGGTCAAGCTGGTCAATCAAGGCGACGTGATCGTGGTGACGATCAATTACCGCCTCGGCTATCTCGGCTTCCTGGCCGAGACGGGGCTCGACGCCGAAGGCCACGTCGCCGCGAATTACGGGCTGCTGGATCAACAATTCGCGCTCGATTGGGTCCGGCGCAACATCGCCGGGTTCGGGGGCGACCCGAATAACGTCACCATTTTCGGCGAGTCGGCGGGCGGGCTCAGCGTTCTGTCGAACCTGGCCTCGCCGACGGCGCACGGCTTGTTCAACCGGGCCATCGCCGAAAGCGGCGCGTATGCCTTGCAGCTCCCCAGCCTGGCGGCCGCGGAAACGGCGGGCAACGCGGTGGCGGCGGCCGTCGGCTGCGCGGCGACGGACACTAACTGCCTTCGCCAGCTGACCGTTGAGCAGGTTCTACAGCAGGAAGCGGCGCCGGGGTTGAGCATCACGACGATCGTGGACGGCACCGCGCTGCCCTTGTCGCTTAACACGGCGCTCCCCCGGGGACGTTTCAACCGCGTGCCGGTGATGAACGGGTCCAATCACGACGAGTACCGGCTGTTCACCACCGCTGACGCAAACCTCACCGCCGATGGTTACCCGGCCGCGCTCAGCGCCGCCTACGGCGAAACGCTCGGCGCGGCGATTGCGGCCGAGTATCCGGTCGCCAACTACCCGCAGCCCGTGCTGGCGTTGGCGGCGGCGGTGACCGACCAGGTGTTCGCCTGCACCGCGAGACTGGTCGATCGCTGGACGTCGCGCTTCGTCCCGACCTACGCCTACGAGTTCGCCGACGAGAACGCGCCCGAGGACTTCCTGCCGCCGGCGGGCTATCCGTTCGGCGCCGCGCACGCGAGCGAGCTACAGTTCCTGTTCACCATCCCGGAGCTGCCCGGGACTCCGGCGCTCTCGAACGCTGAGGAACAGCTGTCCGCTCAGATGGTCGGCTACTGGACGAGCTTCGCACGGAACGGCGCGCCGGGCGGCGAGGAATTGCCGGATTGGGCCCGCTATCTACGCGGCGACCACGCCTTCCAGTCGCTTGTTCCGCCGAGCGCGGTGCCCGGCACCGGCTTCTCGGCGGATCACCACTGCCACTTTTGGCAGCCGGTCATCAACCCGAAGCCGAGCTGACCCACCCGCCTGTCCGCCTCCCTCATCCGTCATACCGGCGGAAGCCGGTATCCAGGCTTCGTGCCCACGATTTCGCTTCGAGCCGCATGGACTCCGGCTTTCACCGGAAATGACGGGAACAGATGATTAGGCCGGCGGCCGGCGCGTGTGCCAGTCGGTGCGCTGCTGGAACGCGTGGCCGGCGCGACAGAGCAGCGCTTCCGACAAGCGCGGCCCGATCAACTGCAGGCTCAGCGGCATCCCGTGCGCGTCGATGCCGCTCGGCAACGTGATCGTCGGATTGCCGGCGAAATCGAACGGGGCGGTGAAGCGCAACATGCGCAGCAGCACGGAGTCGTCCTGCCCGTACTCCGCCATGCGCGCCAGACTCGGCACCGGGACCGGCATTGTCGGCATCAGCAGCAGGTCGACCTCGTCGAACAACGCGGCGAGCCGCCCGGAAAACAACAATCGTTCGTGCATGATGGCGCCGAACTCCGTCGCCGTCATGCGCCGCCCATGCTCGATCAGGTTGGCGAGGTCCGGGCCGTACTCGCCGGCGCGCGCCGGATATGTCGCCTCGTGCGCGATCGCCGTCTCCACCGCGCAGAACGGGATCCAGCCGCGCAGCAATGCTTCCGTCGGCGGAAACTCGACCGGGCGCAGCCGTGCGCCGAGCGCCGCCAGCACCGGTTCCGCGGCGCGCACGGCTTCGGTGACTTCGGGGTGGATGCCGTCCTCGTTGTAGCGGCGGTCGATCCCGACCGTGACGCCGCGAATGCCGCCGCCGAGCTCGGACAGGTAGTCCGGCACCGGGTCGGGCAGCGGGGTCGGGTCGTCGGGGTCGGCTCCGCCGATCACCTGGAGGATCGCCGCCGCGTCGGCCGCGTCGCGCGTCATCGGTCCGATG
>CAXUIE010000127.1:0-5321 GCA_964250825.1 uncultured Acidisphaera sp.
CCGTGCGACGTGGCCGATGCCGACGCGGTCACCGCCCTGTTCGCGCCGCTTGATCGGGTCGACCTGCTGGTCAACAACGCGGGCCTCGCCGGGGCTAACGCCCTCGATGGGGACGACGCGCTCTGGCACGCGATCGTGGCGAGCAATCTCCACGGCGCCTACCATTGCTGCAAGGCGGCGCTGCCCCGCCTGCCGGACGAGACCGGCCGGATCGTCAACATCGCCTCCGTGCTCGGCCTGCGCGGGGTCGCCGACCAGACAGCGTATTGCGCGGCCAAGCACGGCATGGTCGGCCTCACCCGCGCGCTGGCGCTCGCGCTGGCGCGCCGTCGCATCACCGTGAACGCAATCTGCCCGGGCTGGGTCGCCACGGCGATGGCCGAGCAACGCTATGCCGAGCTTGGCATCGGTCCCGCCGACGCCGCGGCCGGGGTGCCGACCGGACGCGTCACCACGCCGGAGGAGATAGCCGCCCTGGTCGCGTTCCTGGCGAGCGCGGCGGCCGCCAACATCACCGGGCAGGCGCTGCCGATCGATGGCGGCGGGCTCGCGGCGCCTTAGCGGGCCGGAAAGCGCGCATGCTGTCCGGCACGTCAGTTCGCGTCCACAAGTCGCGGGCGGGCACCGGCGCTACCCCTACCATGCGCGGCCAGTCGGCCCGCACCCGCAAGGAACGTCTCATGGATCGCCTCGCAGCCGAAAGCCTGAGCAAGGTGCCCGCCGTCACGCTTGGCTTCTGGGTCATCAAGATCGCCGCGACGACCCTGGGCGAAACCGGCGGCGACGCCGTGACGATGTCGCTCGGCCTCGGCTACCTGATCGGCACGGCGATATTCGCGGGCGTGTTCGTCGTCGCGGTCGCCGGGCAAATCGCCGCCAAGCGGTTCCACCCGCTGCTCTACTGGTTCGTCATCATCGCGACCACGACGGCGGGCACGACCCTGGCCGACTTCCTCGATCGCTCGCTCGGCATCGGCTATGTCGGCGGCTCCTCCATCCTGTTCGTCTCGCTGATGGCGGTGCTCGCCATCTGGTATCGGGCGACGGGCTCGATCTCGATCGAAACCGTCTGCACGCCGAGGGTCGAGGTGTTCTATTGGGCGGCGATCATGTTCTCGCAAACGCTGGGGACCGCGCTCGGCGATTGGATGGCCGACACCACCGGGCTCGGCTACGAGGGCGGCGCGCTGGTGTTCGGGGCGGGGCTCGTCGCGGTGGCGGCCCTTTATTTCCTAACCCACGTATCGCGCACCCTCCTGTTCTGGGCGGCGTTCATCCTGACGCGCCCGCTCGGCGCAACGGTGGGCGACTGGCTGGACAAGCCGCTGGTCGACGGCGGCATGGCCCTGAGCCGGTTCACCGCCTCGGCCGTGCTCGCGGCGTTCATCCTCGCCTGCGTCCTCCTGCTGCCGCAGCGCGCCGGACGGCACCCGGCTTGACGAGGCGAACATTGGCCCGGCCGGACCTCGCCGCCGCGCGGCCAAGCACTTAAACTAGACCGCATGGAAACCACGCCGCGCGTGAAGGCCGGGCTGTTCGTGTCGATGGCGCTGCGCTTGGGCGACATGGCGGGGCGGCCGGGCGTGGTGTTGCGCAAGGGGGACGCCGACGCCGGCGGCATTCTCGTCGTGCTGCGGGGCATGGCCGGCTTGTCCGTGCTGTCGCAGGTCCGCGCGGCGGACGGGGCGGCCGCCTGGCTGCGCGGCACCGGCGCGGGCGTGGTCGATCAGGAAACCGCCGACGGCTACGTCGCGCGCCAGCTCCGGTTCGACCCGGACCTTTGGGTGATCGAATTCGACGCTCCCGATCTCCTGCCCCCGTTCGAAGCGCGCGTGGTTTGAAACTGGTGAGCCCGCTTCCGTCGCTCGATACTCTGCTGCGCGCGCCGGAGAGCCTGGTCCTCCTATCGAGGTTCGGGCGCATCGCCGCGACCGATGCCTTGCGTCCGATCCTCGCCAGGCTGCGCGCGGAGCGGCGGTTCGGCACGCCCGCGCGAGCCATCATCGACGAGGCAGCCGACCTGCTGGCGCGAGCCATCGCACCCGTGCAGCGGCGGGTATTCAACCTAACCGGCACCGTGCTGCACACCAATCTCGGCCGCGCCCCGCTGCCGCCGGAAGCCGCCGCCGCCGCCGCCCTGGCACTGGCGCACCCGACCAACGTGGAGTTCGACCTCGCGACCGGGCGACGGGGGAAGCGCGACGCGGCGGTCGCGGACCTCCTCTGCCGGCTCACCGGAGCGGAAGCCGCGACGGTGGTGAACAACAACGCCGCCGCCGTCCTGCTCGGGTTGAACCCGTTCGCCCTTGGCCGCGAGGTGCCGGTCTCGCGCGGCGAGCTGGTGGAGATTGGCGGCTCGTTCCGCGTCCCCGAGATCATGGCCCGCGCGGGCGCGCGGCTCGTGGAGGTGGGCACCACCAACCGCACCCATCCGGACGATTTCCGCGCCGCCCTCGGGCCAAACACCGCGCTGCTGATGCGCGTTCATCCATCCAACTATCAGGTTACGGGGTTCACCGCCGCCGTTCCGCCGGCCACGCTCGCGTGCATCGCCGGGGAAGCGGGGGTGCCGATGGTGGACGACCTCGGCAGTGGCAGCCTGATCGACCTGACGCGTTGGGGGCTGCCGCGCGAGCGCACGCCGGCCGAAGCGGTCACAGCCGGGACGGACCTCGTCACGTTCTCCGGCGACAAGCTGCTCGGCGGCCCGCAAGCCGGGCTGGTGATCGGACGCGCCGGCCTCGTCGCCAAGCTCGATCGCAATCCGCTGAAACGGGCGCTTCGGCTCGACAAGGCGCGTCTGGCGGCGTTGGAGGCGGTGCTGCGCCTCTACCTACACCCCGAGCGCCTGCCCGAGCGCCTGCCGACCTTGCGGCTGCTCACCCGCCCGACCGAGGACGTCCATGCTACGGCCGAGCGGGTCGCGCCCACGCTGCGGGCAGCGTTCGGGCATCTCGAGGTGAAGACGGAGGCGTGCCGCAGCCAGATCGGCTCGGGCGCGCTGCCGATCGATCTGCTACCCTCCCATGCCGTCACATTCGGCGGCGATGGCCTTGACGCGCTCGCGGCCAGGCTGCGGGCGCTGCCGATCCCGGTGATCGGGCGCATCGGCCAGGGCCGGCTGTGGCTCGACTGCCGTTGCCTGGAACCGGGGGAAGAAGCGGACTTCACGGATCAGCTTCACGGCGCATGATAAGAGCATGGAAGAGAAGCGGCCCCGGTGGGCCGGCCGGTCTTCAAAACCGGTTGGGGCTGCCAAGCGGTCCTGGGTAGGTTCGACTCCTGCTCTCTTCCGCCCCGCCCCGATGTTTCGTCATCGCGAGCCCACCGCTGGCGGCGCGGCGATTCAGCCGAGCTGCCCCGTGCCGCAGCCCGGACTGCTCGTTCCTGCGCTTCCCGCGGTAACGTCCCTTGAAGCCACGGCATAGCGTCGGAAGCGTCAGGCGTTCGCCATCTCCGTCGCGGCAGGCTGCGGAGCGGGCGCGCCCGAGCCATCATCCGCCTCGCGCTGAACCGCCCGTCCAGACGGGTCGACGGCGAGCTCGAAGGTGATCGGCCGGCGTTTGCTGCGTTCCCGCTTCAACACCCCGCTCTTGGCGACTCCCGCGTACATCGCGGTCTTGGTCCAAAAACTCATCCCGTGGAGGTTGCGCGTCGGGCGCACGCGAAGCTTCTCCCGCAATATGCCGTTGGCGCCGTTGAGCAGCACCGTTCGCCGGATGTCCTTCGTCGAATACTCGATCGTCATGGAAACACTGAGCTCGTCGGCGTTCTCGATCCGGTGCGGGGTGTTCAAGGGCCACTGCGCCATCTCGCCCGGCCGAAGCTCCACGGTGGTCGCGTAGTCCTCGTACCAGGGCTCGTATCCGATGCCGGTTTCGTTGTTGTAAAGGATCACCTTCTCCAGGGTCTCAGGCTCCAGGAACGGCGGCACCGGCGGATACAAGTAGACGCGCTTGGCGCCGTGGATCTGCCACAGGGTTTGCCCCGCCGTGTCGAAGTGGTAATAGACTTGCGCGCGCGGCGATGAGATCAGGATGCCATTGATCCGCTTGAACGTGGCGAAGCCGGGGATGCGCTCCTCGAGTTCGGCGAAGATCTGATCGAGCAGGTCTTGGTAGCGAGGGTCGAACTCGTTCACCCGGAGCAGGTTGAGCCAGAAGCGGCCTTGCGCGATCGCGTCGATCACGGCGGCTCCGGCGACGCCGCCAAGCCGTCCCTCGCGCCACAGCTTACGTTGACCTGGGGCGCCCGTTTCGATGAGCATGTAGTGGCTCGGAGGCGCGTCCTCGATCAATCGCGCGAGCGCCGGCTGGCTGAACAGCTCATGCTGATGGAGGCGATGCTCCAAACGAAACGGGACATTGCCCCACAGACGGGTGTGGGTTGGTTGCCAAGAGGTGAAGATGGGAGAATTCACGATCGACTCCGTCTGGAAAGCATCCAAATGGCGACACCGGCCTGGCTGTGGCGAGGGGCCGGCCGGATGACAAGGGCGGCAGCTTCATTGTGAAGGGAATCGCGTCAGCCGATTCGTTGTTTCTGGGGTGCTTGCCGCGAACGATCAAGTGATCGCGACCAACTTTCTTGCGCGCGGCCACCGATGGTTGTGCTGTTTATAGATAGACGCTTGCTTTTGGCGAGTGCTTGGTGGTCTATACAATTGTATGTTGAGTGCCAGGGAAGGCTTTCATTCACCAAAGCCCTCGGTTGCGTTCGATGTGAAGGAGATATTCATAACTCTCGATTTTAATAGAACGGCATCGTTATTGCTGGCCTACCTCTTGCAGGTGGCGTGTTTACTACCTGAGCGTCGTTGAAGAATCGGACTGCGACACATATACCCGAGCCATGATTCCGAAAATCATTCACTACGTCTGGGTTGGCGGGCCCTTGCCGCCGAGCAACACCCGCCTGATCGAAGGGTGGCGTGAGCGAAATCCGGGCTATGAGCTCCGTCGATGGAGTGAGGGCAACATCGACTTTGGCGTGCCAGCCATCGAGCGGGCCTACCAGGAGAAGCGTTGGTCCAAGGTCGCCGACATCGTTCGGCTCAAAGCCGTCTACGAGCACGGCGGAATCTATCTCGATACCGACATGCAGCTGCGCAAGTCACTCGACCCTTTGCTGCACCACGCATGCTTTTGGCCGTTCCAAAGCGAGCAACATCCAACGGATTGGATTTGTAACGGCGCGTTCGGCGCCGAGCCCGGCCATTGGTTCGTCAAGGAAGCTCTGGACGAGGTGCTAGCGATGCGGGGCGGGGGGGCCCGCGCGGGGCGGGCGCCGCGGCCCCCCCCCGCCCGACAAAACCGCCCAGC
>CAXUIE010000127.1:5331-8800 GCA_964250825.1 uncultured Acidisphaera sp.
GCCTGGAGCGGCCGACGGGCACCGGCCCGAAACTCATCACGCGACTGCTCCGCAAGCATGGACTGCGGGGATACGATTCCGCCGGCGTTCGCGTGCGCGACATCTTCCTGCTGCCCTGGCCGGTCTTCTTTCCGGTCGGAATGAACGAGGAGTTCCGCGAGGAGCTCATCGCGCCCGAGACGCTCGGCGTGCACCTTTGGGAGAAATCCTGGGCGAAGGATTTGCCGCGCTTGGTCCGCTGGGCCTCCTACGCCAAGTCGCGCCTCCGCTGGGCGTCGTAGCAAGACACCAACGCCCGAACACTCACCGTCCATCGCCGCGAGCCGGCGTTTGCGGTCCCGACCCACGCGCCTGGCACGGGCGTTGCACTCGGTTTGCGGATCGACCGGAAGGTGAGTTGTATCGCTTGTCCGTGCATGGTGACCCAAGGTGAGGGATCGCTTATGACAGACCAGGGCCTGATGGCTCGCAAGTCGGTCGACGACATCGTGCAAAGCCGCGAAGCCGACGAAACCAAGCTCGCAAGGACGCTCGGGCCGTTCAGCATCACCGCCATGGGCATTGGCGCGATCATCGGCGCCGGAATCTTCGTATTAACCGGAACCGCGGCGGCGCAGTACGCCGGGCCCTCCATCATGCTCTCCTTCGTGCTCGGCGGCGTCGTTTGCGGCTTCGTCGGGCTCTGCTACGCCGAACTCGCAGCCATGCTGCCGATCAGCGGCAGCAGCTACACATACACCTACGCGACCCTCGGCGAGGTGTTCGCATGGATGATCGGCTGGGATCTGATTCTCGAATACGCGATGGGGGCGGCCACCGTCGGGGTCGGCTGGTCAGGCTACATCGTCAGCATCTGCCGCGATATCGGCATCGACATTCCGCCCACCTTGGCCGCGGCCTCGGGAACCGCCGTCCCGTTGCCCGGTGGGGGCACCGCGACCGCGCTGTTCAACCTGCCGGCGGCTGTCATCATCGCGGCGCTGACCACATTGCTGGTGCTCGGCACCAAGGACTCCGCACGGCTGAACAACATAATGGTCGTGATCAAGCTCTTGGTGGTCGTGGCGTTCATCGCAGTGGGCGCGTTCTTCGTCAGCACGGCGCACTGGCACCCGTTCGTCCCGCCCAACGATGGCCGGTTCGGCCATTTCGGGTGGAGCGGCATCCTGCGCGGCGCCGCCGTCGTGTTCTTCGCGTATATCGGCTTCGACGCTGTCTCCACGGCGGCCCAGGAGGCGAGATCGCCTCAGCGCGACATGCCGATCGGCATACTGGGCTCGCTGGTGATCTGCACCCTGCTTTACATCGCGGTGGCTGCGGTGCTGACCGGGCTTGTGCCTTACCGAGAGTTGAACGTCGCCGATCCGATCGCTCGCGGCGTGGACGTGGTGGGCCTCACCTGGTTCGGGATCGTCATCAAGTTCGGCGCCCTGGCGGGGCTGACCACCGTCATTCTGGTCCTGCTGTATGGGCAAAGCCGCATCTTCTTCACAATGTCGCGCGACGGATTGCTGCCGCGCATGTTCGCCTTCGTGCATCCGCGGCTCAAGACGCCGTTTCGCAGCCAGATCCTGATCGGCGCCGTCGTGGCCGTTGTCGCCGCCTTGGTTCCCATTCACGTGCTTGGCGAGATGGTCAGCATCGGCACCTTGTTCGCCTTCGTCCTGGTGTGCGGGGCGGTGATCTACCTCCGTCGCAGCGACGCGGAAGCGTTCCGGCCCTTCCGCGTGCCAGGGGTGCCCTTCGTCCCTGTCTGCGGGATCCTGTTCTGCCTGCTGCTGATGAGCGGGCTGCCGCTCGCGACCTGGCTCCGCCTCATCGTGTGGCTCGTCGTGGGACTGACGATCTATTTCTTCTACGGTCGCCGCCACTCGGTCCTGCGTCACCCCGAGATGGCCGCCGACCTGACGGGAGCTCGCTAGGAGCGCGATCATGCAAGCGGACACGTCGGAGCGTAGGATTGCGCTCTACTTGTTTGTTGAGCAGCAGATTTACCGTCCAGACCGGTTTCGGTCTGGATGGCGCTGCTTCAGGAGCGATCGAGCCGATCGAGGGTCGCCGCGTCGCGTTCGCCGCCGAAGAACACGCCAAGCGCTTCATCGAAAACGCCGTCGCCGGAACAGCGAGCGAAAAGTGTCAGGCAGGACTGGAACTTGAGGGTGTCCGGATGCCCGAAGATGGCCTCGATCGATCTGTCGCGATGCGCGAGCACCAATTTTGTGCATTCAGCCAGTCGAGGGCCGAGCACCTCGTGTTGGACATAAGCAGCCGCTTCGACTTCCGAAGCGATCGCGTAGCGACGGGCGGTCTCGCTCCGCCCCAAACCCGCGATCTGCGGAAACACGAACCACATCCAGTGGGTCGTCTTGCGCCCGTTGCGGAGTTCATCCCGCACGCCGTCGATCACCGGCGCCTGCGCCGTTACGAACCGCCGCAAATCGAAGGGGTCACTCATCCTGTCCACCGCGCGGCCTCACCTTCAAGCGTCCGGCACTTGGCGGAACCCAGGCTCGGTCGGCGGCTCCACCAGATCCTCGTCGATGCTGTCGACCGTCGCTGCCTTCGGGCCTCGGCGGCATCGCCGGACCAGCTCCTCGACCGCGGCCGCGTCCCCCGCCAGCACCGCCTCCACCGTTCCGTCCACGCGGTTGCGGACCCAGCCCGAGACGCCGAGCCGCTCCGCTTCGTCCGTCATCCACTGGCGAAACCCGACCCGCTGCACGCGACCGCCAATCACGATCCGCTTGGCGCTCATGCCCACGCCAGCCGCATGAACCGGCCGGCCACCTCGATGTCGGCTTTTATCGCCGCGCGGCGTCGCTCTGCCTCCGGGTCAGCGCCCCAGAGTTCCGCCTGGAACAACTCATCCAGCGCCGCAAGCGCGTGGGCCTCTGCCGCATCGAGCCGGCCTTCGGCCAAGGCAAGCCCGAGCACAAGGCTGCCGAGCGCCGGGACCGCGACGCCGAGTCCCGCCAGCACCCACGGCCCCTTCGCCGCGACCGCGCGGCCGAGCGCCTCGATCGCCGACGCGTCCTGCTTCAGCTTCACGATCCCGCTCGTCACCTTGAGCGGCGCGTCGTGATTGAGCGCCGCCCAGTCGAGCAACGGCTGCCACGCGCGAGCTTGGCGTTGCGAAAGCTCGGGGGGGTGGTCCACGCGGTAGCAAAGCAGATCGGCCTCGGCATACCGCGTCAAACTGGCGACCGTCGGCGACGGATCGGGCGCGATCCGCTCCTGTGCGGTCCCCGCGATCCGGGTCAGCGGCGTTTCCGCGAACGACATCTCACCGCCCTTCGCGGCGCCCGCCGCCTGCCACTCCGCCGCCAGGGCGACGGCGAGCGCGCCGTTGGGGATTCGCAATATCGCCCCGCCCGGCAGGTGCATCGGCCGGCCGTCCAAGACGATGGAAAACCCGTTGACCGACGCAGCGACGCTCGCCTGATCCCAAAAACGCTTCACGATCCACTCC
>CAXUIE010000128.1:0-8796 GCA_964250825.1 uncultured Acidisphaera sp.
GCACTGTGTTCGGGACGCAGGGGCCGGAGGTTCGAATCCTCTCACTCCGACCAGCCGCGCATCGTTCCGGGCTGACGTGCCGGGATCGCCGCCGCCCTTAGTTGTGAACTACCCGCATCTCGGCGACCGCCCGCCCGGGCGTCGGGACATGGCGCGCCTGGGCCGACGCTTCCTTGCTGATGCCGCGCAACTCCCGGAAGAAGCCGAGGCCCGCTTGCGTGCGCTGAACCAGGATGCTCCGGCGGTCCAGCGGGTCATCCTTGCGGCGGACCAGGTCGAAATCGACGAGCCGGTCGAGCGCCCGCGTCACCGCCGGCTTCGAGATGTTCAGCCGCGCGGCAAGCCCGCGCACGGTCTGCGCTTCGTTGTCGAGATAGCAGATGAGAAACGTCGCCAACTGCCGCGCCGTGAGGTCCGGCCCTTCCCGACGAACCAGCTCGGTGATGGTGTGCCGCAGGATTCCGAGCAGCTCGCTGGTTTCAGATGCAGCCATGTAGGATTACTCCGTATCGTGGCACTTGCCAACCTGTTCGCGATTAGCTCGATTCGTTAACCTAGGCAACCTGTTTCGCCAGATGGTTGATAAATACAATCGCGTTCACGCAAACGCCCCGCCGACCGCCGCCCCGAGCAGGACGACGCACCAGGGCGGGGCGCGCCAGACGACGAGCAGAAGAAAGGCTACCAGCGCAAGCGCGAAATCATCTGGCCCATCGATCCCGCCCGTCCAAACGGGCTGATACAGCGCCGCGAGCAACAGCCCGACCACGGCCGCGCCCACGCCCCGAAGTGCCGCCTGCGCCGGCGGGCGGGTGCGAAGACGATCCCAGAACGGCAGAACGCCGACCAGCAGAAAAAACGAGGGAAGAAAGATCGCTGCCAAGCAAAGCAGGCCGCCCAACCAGCCGGATGGGGCCGGGCGCATGGCCGCGCCGAGGAACCCGGCAAATGTGAACAACGGCCCTGGCACTGCCTGCGCGGCCCCGTAGCCGGCGAGGAATGCGTCCGCCGGCACCCAGCCGGGCTCAACCACAAGCGATTGCAGCAGCGGCAGCACCACGTGGCCGCCGCCGAACACCAGCGCGCCTGCCCCGATGAAAGCGCTCACCATCGCGACGGCGTGGCTTGCGGTCGCCCTCGCCAGCACGGGCAACCCGACCAGCAGCCCGGCGCAGCACGCGAGGGCCGAGAGCGAAACCGCCCTGGGAACGGCGACCGGCAGCGCGGCGGAAGGGCCCGGCACTCCGGTCCTGAACGCGAGCCATCCCACCGCCGCGCCAAGGCCAATGGCGCCGACCTGGCCCGCGGCGGTCGGCACGGCCAGGGCAAGGAGGCACGCGCCGGCCGCCAGCGTGATGCGCGGCCGGTCCGGGCAGAGCGTGCGCGCCATGCCCCACACCGCCCCCGCGACCACGGCGACGGAGACCACCTTGAGCCCGTGCACCCACCCGGCCTGTCCGAGTGCGTGGACGGCGCGAAGCCGGTAGGCGAAGCCGATCATCGCGAGCGCAGAGGGAG
Source organism: uncultured Acidisphaera sp. (assembly GCA_964250825.1). Classification (GTDB taxonomy): domain Bacteria; phylum Pseudomonadota; class Alphaproteobacteria; order Acetobacterales; family Acetobacteraceae; genus CAVWQV01. The sequence goes on from CAXUIE010000128.1 coordinate 1,519, forward strand.
CAGTGAAGCCGAGCCAAGCGGCGGCGGCGCCCGGCAGCCCCGCCCGAAGCAGCCCGATCGCCATGCCGGTTTGGCTGCTGGCCGGCCCCGGGAGGAATTGGCATAGCGCGACGATGTCGGCGAAGCCTTGCTCGTCGACCCAGCGCCGCTTGGCGACGAACTCGGCCCGAAAATAGCCGAGATGCGCGACCGGGCCGCCGAAGCTCGTGAGGCCCAGGCGGAGAAAGGCGCCGAACACCTCGGCGAAGGCGCGTGACGGACGGTGATCGCGGCCGACGCGGTCAGCCATCTGGCGTGAACTCCAAAATCGGCTATCGTCACTGTCCGAAGGAGAATGCACGCATGCCGCTCCCCTCGCGACCCGCCTCGCAACCCGCCGGCGTCCGCCACCTCGCCGTGGGCGACCTCCTCGTATCCGCCATCAACGACGGCGCCTTCACCGCCTCGCTCGACCTCGTGACCAACATCGACGCGGGTGAGGCCGAAGCGTTGCAGCGCCGCGCGTTCCGGGCGGTGCCGCCTCCGATCACGGTGAACGCCTTCCTGATCCAGCGGCCCGACGGCACGCTGATCCTGGTCGACACGGGTTGCGCCACCACGATGGGTCCGACGCTCGGCAACTTGGCCGCGCACCTCTCGGCGATGGGAATCGATCCGGCCGATATCGGCACGGTGCTGCTGACCCACATGCACCCCGACCATGCCAACGGGCTCGTCGACGCGGCGGGAGACGGCGCGTTCCCCCGAGCCGAACTGCTGGTCCATGCCGATGAGCTCGCGTTCTGGAACCGCGACGACCTGCCGGAAGCAATGGGCGATTACGTGAAAGGTGCCCGCGCCGCCATCGCGCCCTACCGCGAGCGGATGCGCCCGATTGGAGCAGGCCAAGTGTTGCCGGGCGTCACGGCGGTGGCCGAGCCGGGCCACACGCCCGGGCATACTGGCTGGCTGATCGACAGCGGCGGCGACGCGCTGCTGATCTGGGGCGACATCGTCCATCTCCCGGGCATCCAATTCGCCAACCCGGAGGCCGGCGTCGCCTTCGACGTGGACGCGGCGCAAGCGATGGCGACGCGCAAGCGCATCATGGACATGGCCGTCACCGATCGGCTCCGGGTGGCGGGGATGCATCTCGAGTTCCCGGGCTTCGGGCACATGGCGCGCGCCGCCGAGGGCTATGCCTTCCTGCCGGAACTCTGGACGCCGACGGTCTGACGGCTATGGCGCTGGCGGCGCCCGGTCCGTCGTCCGGCCGAGATTGGGCTCCGGCAGGGTCGTCACCGCCTCGGGCGTCACCCGGTGGACCATGCAGCCGAGTTGCGCCGGTTTCTGCGCGTGCCGCCAGGGCGCCGCCTCGAGCGCCCGGCGCATGTCGGCATACCCGGCGTCCTGCCGCTGCGCGAGCGAGGAGCGGGAAAACTCGGCGTCGCTCGCGGTGATCTGGTCCTCGCTCGGCCGGTAGATGATGTGGACGAGGTCGATGCGCTGGCCGGGATCGGAAGGTACCTCCGCGTTCTTGCCGAGCGTGCGCATCGCATGCCGGAGATTGAGCTTGGTCGCCACCGAATCGATGTGGTGGGCGGTGCGGCTCGCGTAGAGGATCTGCTTGGCGCGCGCCTGCACCTCGTCCATCGTCGTGGGCGGCGGTCCGCTGGCACTCCACAAATCGATGGCGAACACTACGCTGTGGGCTCCCGGCACGTTGTCGAGCACCGCTTCCAGCGGCGTGTTGGACACGCAGCCCCCATCCCAAAAAAGCCGCTCCCCGACCCGGGTCGGCGGGAAGCCGGGCGGCAGCGACCCGCTCGCCACCACGTGCTCCGGTCCGAGCTTTCCCGCCATCTCGTGGTTGTCGAAGAACACCAGCGAGCCGGTTTCGACATCCGTCGCGCCCATCGTGAGGCGCGTCGAGGCCGAATGGTTCAGCAGCGCGAAATCAACGAACTGTCGCAAGGTTTCGTACAAAGGCGTGGTGTCGTAGAAACTGGTCGCGCTCGGTCCGGGGGGCGCCAGATAGGGGTTCACCGGTCGGGGCGTGAAGAAGCCGGGCTGGCCCCAGGTGAGAGCCTGGGCGTAGCTCAGCGTGCGGAACCAACGCTGCGCCGCGACCGCCTCCACCCCCGGCGGGAACTCCGGCCAGGAGATAGCCTGCCAGAAGGCTTGAAGTCGCTCCAGCCGTCGCTCCGGGGCGTTGCCGGCGATCAGGGCGGCGTTGATGGCGCCGATGGAGATCCCGCACACCCAGTCCGGCTCGAACCGCTGCTCTCGCAGCGCTTGATACGCGCCGATGTGGTAGGCGCCCAAGGCTCCGCCGCCTTGCAGCACGAGCACGCAGGTGGGCCGCGCGCCACCGTCTGAGCCGTCCATCATCTCCTCCTTGCCGCGCCCGACCTCTTATCCGTCCGACGTCGACGCGGTCAGCGCAGCTCGATCGGCGGACTTCCCCCGGCTCGCCAACGAGCGACGTTGCGCCCGTGCTCCTCGAGCGTGCGGGAGAACACGTGGCCGCCGGATCCGTCGGCGACGAAGTATAGATCGTCGGTTGGAGCCGGCTCCATCACGGCATGAAGGCTGGCGAGACCCGGGTTGCAGATCGGGGCGGGCGGCAGTCCACGGATGCGGTAGGTGTTGAACGGATCGTCGCGGTCGAGGTCGGCGCGGCCGAGCGGGCGGTCAAGACTGCCTGTCCCGCCGCTCGCCCCGTAGATCACCGTCGGGTCCGATTGCAGCTTCATCCCGAGCCTGAGCCGGTTGAGGAACACGGCCGCCACATGCGGGCGTTCGTCGGGGCGCGCCGTTTCGCGCTCGACGATGCTGGCGAGTATCAGCGCTTCCCGCGCCGAGGCGAGCGGCAGGTCGGGCGCGCGGGCCGCCCACGCTTCGCTCAAGGCGCGGTCGAGCGCCGCGCGCGCCCGGTCGAGCACCGAGTCCCGCGACGCGCCGTACTCGTATGCGTAGGTTTCCGGCAGCACGCTGCCTTCGGCCGGCACCGGAGTGTTCCCGGTTAGCGCCTCCGCGCGGTCGAGCACGGCGGCCACCTGCTTGCTGGTCAAGCCCTCGGGGATGGTGATGCGATGCTGGACCGGGTGCGCCGTACGCAGCACCAGCAGCACGGTGCGCAAGCTGGCATGGGCGGGAAACGCGAACTCGCCGGCCCGAAGCGCGCCTTCGCTTTGGGTCAGGAACGCCGCGAGCCGGAACGGCAGCGGACGGTTGACGACGGCCGCCTTGGCGAGGGCCTCAGCCGCCTCCGCCGCGCCACCGCGGGGAACGACCACGGCGCGCGCTTCGGGCAACGGCCCCGGCGCGTCGAGCACGCGCGTAGCATAAGGGACGCTGCCCCAGCTGGCCGCTCCCAAGACGACGAGCGTCCCGAGCAACCAAGGAAACCCGCGGCGCACGGCGGGGAAGCGCCCGCCGTGTCAGACAGCGCTGAAGATGATGCAGGCGTTGGTGCCGCCGAAGCCGAAGCTGTTGGACAGTGCTGTGTGGACCGGCCGCTCTTGCGCCTCGTGGGCCACGCGGTCGATCACGCTCGAGCGGCTCGGCTCGTCGAGGTTTAGGGTCGGCGGCACGACCTTGTCGCGGATCGCGAGGATGGAGAACACCGACTCCACGGCCCCCGCCGCGCCCAGCAAGTGCCCGGTGGCCGACTTGGTGGATGACATGGCAAGGCCGTTCGCCGCCGGCCCGAACAGCATCTCCACGGCCTCCAGCTCCATGTCGTCGCCGGCCGGCGTCGAGGTGCCGTGCGCGTTCACGTATTGAATGTCGGAGGGACCGACGCGGGCGTTCCGCATCGCCGACCGCATGGCGCGCATCGCACCCTCGTGCCCTTCGGCCGGTGCGGTGATGTGGTACGCATCTCCCGACATGCCGTAACCGCTGACCTCCGCGTAGATAACGGCGCCGCGCTTGCGGGCGTGCTCGTATTCTTCGAGCATCACCATCGCCGCACCCTCGCCCATCACGAACCCGTCGCGATCCTTGTCCCATGGCCGCGACGCGCGGGTCGGGTCATCGTTGTATCCCGTGGAAAGCGCGCGAGACGCGGCGAAGCCCGCGATGCCGAGTTCGCAGACCGCCGCCTCGGAGCCGCCGGCCAGCATCACGTCCGCTTCCCCAAGCATCACCAGCCGTGCCGCGTCGCCGATCGCATGGACACCAGTGGCGCATGCGGTCACCACGGCGTGGTTGGGTCCCTTGAAGCCGTACTTGATCGAGATCTGGCCGGACGCGAGGTTAATCAGGGCGGACGGAATAAAAAAAGGCGATAAGCGCCGCGCCTTCCCCTGGTATACCTGGACGGACGCCTCGTAGATCGCCGGCAGCCCCCCGATACCCGAGCCGATCATCACGCCCGTGGCGCAACGGTCTTCCTCCGTTTCCGGCGTCCAGCCCGAGTTCTCAACCGCCTCGGTTCCCGCGACCATCGCCAAATGAATGAAGCGGTCCATCTTCTTTTGGTCTTTGACCGGAATCCACTCGGCCAAATCGAGCTTGCCCTCGGCCTTGGCGCCTTGCGGCACTTGTCCGGCGACCTTGCATGTCAGATTGGACGTGTCGAACGACTGGATCGAGCCGATGCCTGATTGGCCAGCGATCAGTCGTTGCCAGACCGGGTCCACCCCGACGCCCAGCGGGCTGACCATGCCCATGCCAGTGACGACCACGCGCCGCATCGCCTGCTTGTCCTGCTGCCGTTCGATTCAGGCCGACTTCTGCTTCTCGATGTAGTCGATCGCGTCCTTAACGGTGCTGATCTTTTCCGCCGCGTCCTCCGGGATTTCCACGCTGAAGGCTTCCTCGAACGCCATGACCAGCTCCACGGTGTCGAGGCTGTCGGCGCCGAGATCGTCGATGAACGAAGCCTCCGGTGTAACCTTGGACTCCTCGACGCCAAGATGTTCCACCACGATCTTCTTGATCTTGTCGGCTATCTCGCTCATCGGCTCTGCAACTCCTGCATTTATTGCCCCGCGGGTTCGCGTTCCCGCCCGGTGGTTCGGATTAACTGGCCGCGGGCCAGGCTTTCAGCGCCGCGTGCCCTTTCGAGGGCAGCCGCGTAGCATGTTCATCCTATCCAGCCAACACGCAGCCAACGTCGCGTTGGGCTTGTGAGTTGAACGAGAGCGGCAAGTTAAGCCCTTGGATCAGTCGAGGAGGATGGACGCTAGATCATCGCCATCCCGCCGTTCACGTGCAGCGTGGCGCCGGTAACCCAGGCCGCTTCGTCCGAGGCCAGGTAAGCGACCGCGGCGGCGACATCGGCCGGCTGGCCCAGCCGGCCAAGCGGGATCGCCCCCGACACCCTCGCCCGCTGCGCCTCGTTCAGCACGGCGGTCATGGGAGTTTCGATGAAGCCGGGCGCCACCACGTTCACCGTCACCCCGCGCGACGCCACTTCCTGCGCCAAAGCCTTGCTCATCCCCACGAGCCCGGCCTTCGCTGCTGCATAGTTCGCCTGTCCGGCGTTGCCCGTGCCGCCCACGATGCTGCCGATGTTGATGATGCGGCCGGCGCGCCGGCGCAGCATCCCGCGCAGAACGGCACGGGCGAGGCGGAAGGGCGCTCCCAGGTCCAAGTTCAGCACCGCGTCCCAGTCCTCGTCGCGCATCCGCAGTGCCAGCATGTCGCGCGTGAGGCCGGCGTTGTTCACCAAAATCGCCAGCGGCCCCGCAGCCGCCTCGGCGGTCTCCACGAGCGCGTCGGCGGCCGCGGGGTCGCTGAGGTCGGCCGGGCACACATGCGCGCGCTCGCCAAGCTCGGCCGCCAAGGCGGCGAGCGCGTCCGCCCGCGTGCCGGACAGCACTACGGTCGCTCCTTGCGCGTGGAGCGCGCGGGCGATCGCGTCGCCGATGCCGCCCGACGCGCCCGTGACGAGGGCGGACCTGCCGCGCAGACCGAACATCGTCAAAGCGTCTTCAACAAGGCTTCGATCTCGGCCGGGGTCGCCGCCGAACTCGCCGCCGCATCCGGCGCGATGCGCTTGACGAGGCTCGCCAGCACCTTGCCCGCGCCGAGCTCGACGAAGCTGTTGATGCCGATGGCCGCCATAGCCAGCACGCTTTCGCGCCAGCGTACCATAGCCGTCACCTGTTGGATCAGCAGATCGCGGATCTCATCGGGCGAGGTCGTCTTGGTGGCGGACACGTTGGCGACCACGGGAACGACCGGCGCCCGCGGTGGGCAGCGTTCAAGCGCCTCGGCCATCACATCGGCGGCCGGAGCCATGAGCGAGCAGTGGAACGGTGCTGAAACCGGAAGCAGCATGGCGCGGCGAATGCCGATGTCGATCGCCATCCGCACCGCGCGGTCGATGGCGTTCTTGTGCCCCGAGACGACGAGCTGCCCGCCGCCGTTGTCGTTGGCGGTTTCGATAACTTCGACCTCGCCCGTTTCGCTATCGGGCACCGGGCCGGCGGCGGCGCAGAGTTCCTCGGCTTGCACCATGTCGGCGCCGAGCAGGGCGGCCATGGCGCCCGCGCTGGGCGCCACCGCCTTCTGCATCGCCTGTCCGCGCAAGCGAAGCAGCCATGCGGCGTCGGCGAGGGAGAACGCGCCGGTGGCCGCCAGCGCGCTGTACTCGCCGAGCGAGTGCCCCGCCACCAGCGCGGATTTCTGCCGCAAGCTGAAGCCGCCCTCGTTTTCAAGCACGCGCAGCACGGCGATCGACATGGCCATGAGGGCCGGCTGGGTGTTTTCGGTGAGTGTCAGCGTTTCCGCGGGGCCTTCGAACATCAGCCGCGAAAGCTTCTGCTTAAGCGTCTCGTCGACCTCCTGGAACACCTCGCGGGCAACCGGGAAGGCGTCGGCGAGCGCGCGCCCCATGCCAACGGTTTGGCTGCCCTGGCCGGGGAAGATGAAAGCGTGGACCGGCATGGATGGGTTCCCGGGAAGGCGCCGGCGCGTGGCGCGCGGCGGGGTCATGACACCGAGGTGCGGCGTAGCTTCCGGTCAAAATGATGTCAACCAAACGGCATCCGGTGTTTTCCTCTCCAGGGTCTCGTCGAGGGAGGGAAGCGAAATGCGCACGATCAGGCTGCTAGACGGGCGGGAAGTGCCGGCCATCGGCCAGGGGACGTGGCGAATGGGAGAGAACCGTCGCCCCGCCCGCGACGAGGAAGCGGCGCTGCGGCTCGGGGTCGATTGCGGCATGACCCTGATCGACACAGCTGAAATGTACGGGGACGGGCGCGCCGAGGAAGTCGTCGGGCGCGCCATCGCCGGCCGGCGGGACCGTGTGTTCATCGTCAGCAAGGTTTATCCGCACAACGC
>CAXUIE010000129.1:0-2297 GCA_964250825.1 uncultured Acidisphaera sp.
CCCCCATCACCTCGGCGTCCTCGCCGTACGCGAACCATGCTTCGAGAACGTCCTTCGGGCTCATCCCGGGCACTCGGCAGCGTTCCACGGAGTCGCGCACATACGCGCGCGCAAAGGCGTTGGCGTGCATCAAGCTCGGGAAGCCGCCCACCTCCTCGACCACGTTGTCTTCCGAAGCGCCGCTGAAGTCGAGAATGCGGACCCGCCATCCGCCTTCGGGAGCGAACAAGTCGCTCATCGGCGGAAGCTAGGGCGCGGGTCGGCGGGAATCATCGCGGGAAGCTAGGGCGACGCGGCTTGCAATTCAACGCGACAGCTTGCCGGTCCGCGTTTCATGGGCCAGCAGGAACCACTTGGCTTGGAGAAACCGGTGTGTGACGACGCCGTTCAGAACTCTGAAACAAACTTTTTATAACCTTTACTCATGCTTGTTCCCTCCAAAGGCCTGCTTTGTTGCCTGTTCGTCTGCTTCGTTGCGGGAGCGGTCGCGTTAGCTTTCGCCAATGCACGCATAACAACCGCCGCCGGCCTGCTTTTCCTCAGCATTCTCGGGCTCGCCGGCCCCCGGCTGATCCGGGCCGCGCGGCACGCGGATGCGTTCGCCGCCGAGCGCGCGCGATTGAGCGCGGCTCTCGACCACATGACCCAGGGCCTGTGCCTGGTGGACCGGGAAGGCCGCGTGCAGGTCCATAACCGGCAGTTCGCGGCGATGTTCGGGGCGCCGGCGCCCGGCGCCAGGGCAACGGCGGCGCTGCCGCCCGCGCTGCCAGAGGTGGCTCCCACCTCGAACGGGGCAATGGCCGCCGCGTTCACCCGCACGCTCGAGGATGGCCGGATCATCGCGGTCGCGCGTCGGCCGACGGCGGACGGTGGCTGGGTGGCAACCTACGACGACGTGACCGATCGCCATCGCACGGAGCAGCGGGTGGCCCACATGGCGCGGCACGACGCGCTGACCGGGCTGCCCAACCGCGTGCTGTTCCACGATCATACCCGGCACGCCCTGACCGAGATGCGGCGCGGCGAGGGGCTGGCCGTCCTCTGCCTCGACCTCGACCACTTCAAGGCGGTCAACGACGCGCTCGGGCATCGCGTGGGCGACGCGCTGCTGCTTGCTGTCGCAGCGCGCCTGCTTGACTGCACGCGGGAAGCGGACCTGGTCGTGCGCCTGGGCGGCGACGAGTTCGCACTTGTCCGGCGTACGGCCGCGCAGCCATGCGAGGCGAAGCTGCTCGCCGAACAGGTCATCGCGGCCATGGCCACGCCGTTCGAGGTTGAACGCCACCACATCGTCATTGGCACCAGCATCGGCATCGCCCTCACCACCGACGAGCGCACCGGCACCGACGAACTGCTGAAAGGCGCGGACATCGCGCTATACCGCGCCAAGGCGGAGGGTCGCGGCACCTTCCGCTTCTTCGAGGCCGAGATGGACGCCCGCATTCAAGCGCGACGTCGGCTTGAGCTGGACCTGCGGCAAGCGCTGGCCGAAGAACAATTCGAGGTGCACTACCAACCGCTCATCTCGGTCAGGACAGGCGCGGTGAACGGCGCCGAGGCTCTCGTTCGGTGGCGGCATCCCACGCGGGGAATGGTGTCGCCCGCGGAATTCATCCCGGTCGCCGAGGAAACCGGGCTGATTTCGGCGCTCGGCCAATGGGTTCTGGATCGCGCCTGCGCCGATGCGATGACCTGGCCGGATTACGTGAAAGTCGCGGTGAACCTATCGCCCGAGCAGTTCAAGACACTCCATCTGGCCGACGACGTCGCGGAGGCGCTCGACCGGTCCGGCCTGCCGCCGCATCGTCTCGAGCTCGAAATCACGGAATCCTTGCTGCTGCAGGATAGCGAGGCCATCCTGTCGATCTTGCACGAACTGCGCGCGCATGGCGTGCGCATGTCGATGGACGATTTCGGCACCGGCTACTCCTCGCTGAGCTACCTGCGCCGCTTCCCGTTCGACAAGATCAAGATCGATCAGAGCTTCGTTCGCAACCTGTCCGAACGGGAGGACTGCATCGCGATCGTGCGCGCCGTGATCGGCCTCGGTCGGTCGCTCGGCATGTCGGTGACCGCCGAAGGGGTGGAAACCGAGGAGCAATTCGCGCTGCTCGAGGCGGAGGGCTGCAATCAGGTCCAGGGTTATCTGTTCAGCCCGCCGCAACCGATCGAGGTAGTGTCGGAGCTGATCCGCCGCTACGTCGCCCAACCGCTGCCCGCTTGACGCCAATTCGCGCTTGCGGCCCGTCAATCGCCCCGCTTGCGATCGCCATTCCGGCGCAGCAGGAACTCACGCC
>CAXUIE010000129.1:2307-8775 GCA_964250825.1 uncultured Acidisphaera sp.
GGTCGATGTCGCGGCTCCCAGCCAGCAGCGGCGGCCCGACCTTCACCATCGGCAAGCCGTCATATTCTACGATGTCGGCCGTGGCGTAGGTCTCGTGCCAGGCGTCGGGGATGAAGCTCCCGGTGCCGACCACGTCGATCGGCGCGCGCGCGTCCGCCATCACGCGGCACTTGTCGGTGCCGAAGCCGGACGACGCGACGATGCGCACGGGCGCACGCCCGTCCGCGTCCAGGGCCTCGCGCATCCGCCAGATCGCCGCCGCCGAAACGCCGGTGCCAACGAGGTAGCGCAGTTCGGCGTCGCTGCGATAGCGGCGGATCGCACCCGGCGCGTGCCGCTCAATGACGGCGTAGCTTGTCGCCGGGTCGAGCCCCTCCAAGAAGCGCGCGCCGTGGGTGTCGAGCCGAAACGAGAGTTGGCCGGAGGCCGCGAGGTCGGGGAACCGGGCGCACACGGCGAGCGCGTCCGTGATCTCCCGGCCGAAGTAATCGACCAGCACGGTCATCGGCTCGCCCGGAAAAGTTTCGCGGAACAACTCCGCCGCCCGGACCGTGGAGCCCGCGTAGCCGATCAGCGAGTGCGGCATGGTGCCGAGCCCGCGCGGCGCGCCGAACCAGTGCGCCGTGCCGGCATTGGCGTTGCCGATGAACCCGCGCGCCCCCTCCTCGCGCGCCGCGGCGCTGCCGACGGACGCGGCGTAGGCCATCATCTCCTGCATTTCCGCCCCCGCGCAGTGCCGCGCCTCCATCGCCAGAAACGCCACTTCGGGCAACGCGAGGCACATCTGATACGCGTTATGCGCCGCCACACAGGCCGGCCCGAGCTTCTGCAGCAGGATCGTCTCGCAGTCGGACAAGGCGACGAAGCTGCCGGAGACATAGGCGATCGGCTCGCCGGCGCCGACCCAGCTGCCTTCCGGATACACCAGATCCACGTCGAACACGGTGCCGCGGCTGGCCGCCACCGCCCGCAGCCAATCGAAAGCGAGGCGCGGCGCCGAGATCACCGGGCGGCGGAGGAACACGGCGTAGGTGACGCGCTTGTCGCCGAAGCGGGCAACGATCCGCTTGGTGCGGTTGAAGTATGTGTCGGTGCGCGCGGCGATGTCCTCGACCAGTCCCGCGCCGCTCGCCCCGTTTCCGATGACGGACATCGCCCTTACTGTGCAGCGATCGCCGGCGCGGCGCGGCTCGGGTTCCGTCGCGCCTTCAGTTCCTCGGCGACCAGGAACGCGAGTTCGAGCGACTGCTCGGCGTTGAGCCGCGGGTCGCAGAACGTCTCATACCGCGCGCCGAGATCGGCCTCGGTGAGCCGGTGGGCGCCTCCCACGCACTCGGTCACGTCATGCCCGGTCATCTCCACGTGCACGCCGCCCGCCCAGGTGCCCTCGGCGGCATGCGCGTCGAAGAAGCCCCGCACTTCCGACAGGATCGCGTCGAAGTTCCGCGTCTTGACCTTGGAAGCCGTGGAAATCGTGTTGCCATGCATTGGGTCGCACAGCCACACCACCGGCCGCCCAGACCGACGCACCGCCCGGAGCAACGGCGCAAGCTTGCTCCCGACGTGCTCGGCGCCCATCCGGCTGATCAAGGTGATGCGCCCCGGCTCGTCCTGCGGGTTGAGCGCGGCGAGCAAGCCGAGCAACTCGCTCGGGTCCATGCCAGGACCGACCTTCATGCCGATCGGGTTGCGCACGCCGCGCAGGAACTCGACATGCGCCCCGTCCAGCTGGCGAGTCCGGTCGCCCACCCAAAGAAAGTGGGCGGAGCACGCGTACCACTCGCCCGTGGTGGAATCGACGCGGGTCAGCGCCTGCTCATAGGGCAGCAGCAGCGCCTCGTGGCTGGTGTAGAAATCCGCCTCGCGCACTTGCGGGGTGTTGCCGCTGGTCATCCCGCAGGCCGCCATGAACCCGAGCGTCTCGTCGATGCGGTGGGCGAGGTCCTGGTAGCGCGCGGCCAGCGGCGAGCGCGCGGCGAACTCGAGGTTCCAGCGATGCACCTCATGGAGGTCGGCGTAGCCGCCGCCGGCGAAGGCACGGAGCAAGTTCAGCGTACCGGCCGACTGAAAATACGCGGACTCCATGCGCGCGGGGTCCGGCACGCGCTCCCCGGGCGTGAAGCCTGGCCCGTTCACGATGTCGCCCCGATAGCTCGGAAGCGTCTCGCCCTCCGCCGTTTCGGTTTCCGAGCTGCGCGGCTTGGCGAACTGCCCGGCCATGCGGCCGATCTTCACGACGGGGACGCTCGCGCCGAAGGTGAGCACGACCGCCATCTGCAGCAGCACCCGGAACGTATCGCGAATCACGTTGGCGGTGAAGTCGCCGAAGCTTTCGGCGCAGTCGCCGCCTTGCAGCACGAACGCCCTGCCTTCCGCCGCAAGCGCCAGCGCCGCCTTGAGCCGCCGCGCTTCCCCGGCGAACACGAGCGGCGGGTAGCGACCGATGCGCGCCTCAACGGCGGCGAGCCGGTCGGGATCGGGGTACGCCGGGATCTGCCGGAGCGGCCGCCGCCGCCACGATGCCGGCGACCATCCGGATGCGGCTTCATCTCGCATTTTGGCCGTCATCAACTCGTCTCCTTCACTGCCGCAAGGGCTCGGCAGCAATACGGCTCGAAACCTGACCTGCGCCCCTTGTTCCCTCCACTCAAAAGTAGAGTCCGCGGTTGCCGTCACGCCGATCGTGACGGGGTTTCTCGGTTCGGTCGAGCGCCGTTTCTCCGTGTGTGGACGGCCCCGTTGGTGCAAGGGGTGCGGGGGGATGAATGTCGGGGATCGCGTGCGATCGTGTGTCCGGCCTGTTGGCGCGGCACGAGGCCGCTGGCCCAGATGGGATCCGCACCCCGCGACCAAACGTCCGGTCGGCGTCGTTGCGCCAGGAGAAACGAGGGCCTGAGCGGGGTGTCGGAGCGAACCGACGTTCATCTTCCGTGCGCCTTGCACCCGGCAGACGCGCGACCAGGCGTGGGCCGGGGTGGCGCTCCGATAAGCCTCGCCGCGCGACATCATGGCCCAGATAATCCGGGCTGTCTTGTTGGCCAGCGCCGCCCCGCGAGCTTGCGCGGCAGCAGCTGCTGCAACCAGGGCGAGTGCACCGGCTGTCCGGGTGGCGGATCGCGGCGGCGACAACGGCGGTGGCGCCCATGACCAGCAGGCTGCGCAACGTCTCGTTGCCGGCGCGGCTGATACCGCCCAACCGTTGCTTGCCGCCGGTCGAGCGGTCTTTCGGCGCCAGCCCGAGCCAAGCTGCGAAGTGCCGGCCCGGGGCGAACTGCCTGGGATCGACGGCCAGTGCCACGTGCATCGCGGTGATCGGCCCACGCCCGGGATCGCGGCCAGCGCGCGACTGACCGGGTTGGCGCGGTGCGCGGCCTGGATGCGGGCGTCGAGGCCGGCGATCTGCTCGTCAAGCCGTGCGACCGCACCAGCGAGCTGCTGGAACGCCGCGCCTGCCGCCTCCGGCAACTCGGCCGCCTCGATCGCCGCCAGCACCTCAGGCAGGTGCACGGTGCCGCGCGGAGAGACCAGACCAAACTCTGGCCGCGACATCCGGCGTATAACCGCTCAACTCAGGCACTTCTTAGAACACGGCATTCGGATACAAATTCAGAACCAAGAGGCTGTCGGCCATCCGAAACCCCGTCGTCCTCGACGGGGCAATGGGGCGATCGAGCTCGCATACGCGATAAGGGCAGGGTTGATGGACAGTGCAGCGGGTTTTGCCGCGCTCGACGGCCGGAAATACATAAGCCTCGAGAGCTACCGAAAGAACGGCACGGGCGTGCGGACGGCGGTATGGTTCGCGCGCGCGGACACGAACCTTTACGTCTTCACCACCACCGACTCCGGCAAGGCGAAGCGCATCCGCAACGGCGGCGCCGTGAGACTCGCCCCCTGCGACGCGCGCGGGAAAACCGCCGGACCCTGGATCTCCGCGCGCGCGGAGATCGTGACCGGGGGCGAGGCCGAGGCGGGGCTGCGAATGATCGGTCGCAAGTATCGTCCGTGGAAGCAGGTCCTCGACCTGTTCGCCCGCTTCGGCGGTCATGAGCACAAGCGGATCGTTCTCGCGATCCGGCCCGTCTAGCCGCGCCGAACCAGGTGCGGCGCCCGCGTTCCAGCGCCGGCTCATCGGTATTCCGCCCAGTGCAGTCCGTAGTACATCCCGAAGAAGCCGACGAGCGCCACGAGGTAAAACGCCGAGATCGCCGCAGCATTCATCGCCCGTCCCCGTTCCATCACGCCCAGAAGATGCTGCAACGGCGAGGCGCCGCGCAGGCAGACGACGGCAAGGATGGCGACGATCGGAATATGACCGACGGCGTCCAGGTGGCCGAACTCGGGAATCGCGGCAAGGAAGATGCCGGCGTAGGCGGCGGCACCGAAGCGGACCAGCCCGCGGCCGGTCATGACGTAGAACGCCAGCGTGAACTCCACGAAGCCCGCCACGACGACGACGAACGGCCAGGGCAATCCGAACGCCAAGTCCGGATGCTGGGCCACGACATCCAGCGTCCACGCGGGATAGACGAACTTCTCGATCGCGGTCCACATCAAGCCGAACGCCAGGCCGCCGGACAGCAACGGCACGCGCAGCCTCAATCCAGCCGGCGCGCCGAGCGACGTGAGAGCCAGATAAGCCGCAATTCCGGGGAAGAACACGTAATCGGTCATGTGAAAGACGCCGAACCGCGCGACCCCGTACCCGTACAGGATGCCCATCCCGACAGCGGCGACGAGGCAGGTGCCGCGCCAGGCGACCGAAACGGCGATGACGAGCTGCAACAGGCCCGACCACGCAAGGCTCGCCATGAGCTCCGGCGTCAGGATCGCGCTTCCGCGCTCCCAGAGCACCACGGCTCCCTTGTCCCAGAGCAAAAGGAAGTAGGAGCCGGTGGCGAGGCGGACCAGCTTCTCCTCGATGGCGGCGTGGCGACGACCACTGGAGGCAAGCCATGGCCACCTCCGGGCAACCGCGCCGTCCACCAGAAATCCTGCAAATACCAGGAGCAGGAAACCGCCGCACACGGATACGAACACCGGGCTCAGCACGCGGCCGAGCGCGAGGGGCTCGCGCGTGACGTCGGCAACCGAGCAGAACCATTTCACATGGGCGGATGCCTGGACCGGCATGAAAGCGGTCGCGGCGGCGCCCTCGACGCAGAGCGCCCGCGCGACGCGAAGCCCGGTGGGCCGCGCGCCATTCGATAACAACCGCATCCCGCGTCGCCCTTCCGCTGATTGGGGACATACGGAGGGGGGCGGGCGGGTAGATGCCTCGGATCAATCACGAGTTCCGGCGGTTGAGGCCGGCCTCATCTGGCCGGAACCGCCGAGCCGCCTTATCGTCGCGGCGACACCGCCGGGACTCGACATGCGCCGCACCAACGTTTCCTTGACCGCACTCGCCTGCCTCGCCGCGTCGCTCCAGCCCGGGGCGGCCGCCCCCGCCCGACGGACGGCCCAGTCGCAAAGCCAACCGCAAAGCCAAGCCCCGGCCCGGGCCGGGCGGGAGGCCGCCGGGCCGCCGCCGCCTGCCGGGCTGGTCGGAACCTGGAGCGGCGGGCTGTTCCCCGCGCCGAGCGGCATGAGCGCCGAAGCGTGCCTGGCGCAGCCGGTCGTGATCTTCACCCGCGACATCGTGTTGCGCAGCTCGTTGACGGACCAGCTTTACATCCAGCGCCTGATCGAGACCGCGCTCACCAATCCGGGGGAAACCCAGTTCCGCTTCGCGTCCGTGCCCGCCGCCAACGGGCCGCTCGCGGGCGGTCCGGCATCTGGCGCCGGGTTCGGCTGCGGCGATCCCGACACCCTCACCGTCGAGCGCAAGAGCGACAACGAGATCACCTTTCCCGGCTGCGCCGACTTCCCCAACCCCCTCGTCCGTTGCCGCGGCCGTTGATGGTGACAAGGAAAACCCGGTCATGACCCAAACGGTCGCGCGCCTCCTGGTCGAAAGTCTGCAAGCGCACGACATCGACCTGATCTACTGCGTGCCGGGCGAAAGCTATCTCGGCCTGACCAACGCGCTGGTCGACAACAACCGCATCCGGCTGATCGTGTGCCGCCACGAGGGCGGTGCCGCGTTCATGGCCGCGGCCGACGGGAGGATGCGCGAGGGGCGCGCCGGCGTGTGCGTCGTCTCGCGCGGCCCGGGGCTCTCCAACGGCATGATCGGCCTCCACACCGCCTATCATGACGCGACACCGATGGTGATGCTGGTGGGCCAGGTGGAGCGCCAGGATTTCGGGCGGCTCGCCTTGCAGGAGCAGAACTATTCGCGGCTGCTCGCCGACATCACCAAGCTGGTGATCGAAGTGAACGAGCCGGCGATGGCGAGCGAAGCCGTCGCGCGCGCCTTCCATGTCGCCGAAAGCGGCACGCCCGGCCCCGTCGCCGTCATCCTCCCGGAGGACCTGTTCGAGGAGAAAACCGACGCCCCGCTCGACCAGCCGCGGCCCCCCGCCC
>CAXUIE010000130.1:0-8748 GCA_964250825.1 uncultured Acidisphaera sp.
GGCCGACACGGCCGGCTTTGCGGCGCGACGGCGCGACAGCGCGGCGCGCGGCCGGCTGCGCGGGCTCGGCTTCGCCTACCACATCAAGGCCACCGGCGCCTCGCCGCACGAGAACGTGGATATCCGCTTCGAGCCCGACGGCACCGTGTCGCTGATCACCGGCACGCAAACGATCGGCCAGGGCCATGAGACGACGTTTCCGCAAATCCTGGCCGACCGCATCGGCGTGCCGAACGGCCTGATCCGACTGCGCCAGGGCGATACCGACCTGATCCCGACCGGAGGCGGCCACGGCAGCTCGCGCGCCACCTACATGGGCGGCACCGCGATCTGGCGCGCGTCCGACGAGATCATCGCAAAGGGCCGCCGGGTCGCGGCCGAAGCGCTCGAAGCGGCGGAAGCCGACATCCTGTTCGCCGACGGCCGGTTCGTGGTTGCAGGAACCAACCTCGCAATGTCCTTGCTTGAAGTGGCCGCGCGCGGCCGGAAAGCGGGGACGCCGCTCGACACGTTCCACGCCTGGACGCGCGAGGCGATGACCTTCCCGAACGGCGCGCACGTCGTTGAAGTCGAGATCGATCCGGAAACCGGCCGGGTCGCGCTCGTCCGCCATGCCGCGGTGGACGATTACGGCGTGCTGGTCAACCCGATGATCGCGTCGGGCCAAGCGCACGGGGCGATCGCGCAAGGCGTGGGACAAGCCTTGCTGGAGCACGCCGTGTACGATCAGCAGTCTTGCCAACTATTGGCGGGCTCGTTCATGGACTACGCCCTGCCGCGCGCCGACGACCTGCCGCCGTTCACGCTCGGCTTCAACGGCACGCGCTGCACGACCAACCCGCTTGGCGTGAAAGGCTGCGGCGAGGCCGGCGCGATCGCGCTTTTTCCGGCGATCGGCAACGCGATTCGCGATGCGCTGGCGCCATTGGGGGTCGGCGGCTTCGACGGGCCGGCGACGCCGTTCCGGGTCTGGCGCGCGATGCAGGACGCGGCCGACCCTGCTCTTGGCACCCGTCGCGTTGCCGTCGGCTGAGGACGCGACGACCTTGCCCCCGAATCGGCCTGTGTCCGTGGTCACCGGGGCGACGGGGGGCATCGGGCGGTTCATCGCCCTGGGGCTCGCGCGCGCCGGACATCATGTGGTGCTGGTGTGCCGCGATGGGAGCCGGGGCGAAGCGGCCGCGGCCTGGATCGGCCGACAGGTCCCGTCATCCAGCACGGAAGTCCAGCTCGCCGACCTGGCCTCGCTTCAGGCCACACGACGCGTCGGCGAGGAAATCGCGACGGCGCATCCCCGCCTCAGCCTCCTCGTCAACAACGCCGGGATGTTCGCCGCCCGTCGCCGCACCACGGCCGAGGGCCTGGACGCGGTGCTGGCCGTCAATCACCTCGCGCCGTTCGTGCTTTCGGACGCCTTGGACGCCGCGCTCCGGGCCGGCGCTCCGGCGCGCATCGTCAATGTGGGCTCGTCCACCTCCGACCGCGCCGGCATCGACCCCGACAACCTGCAACTCAACCGCGGCTGGGGGATGGTGCGCGCCTACAGCCGATCCAAGCTGGCGATGATGATGGCGACGTTCGCGCGGGCGGAGCGGCTGCGCGGCAGCGGTGTGGCGGCCAACATCGTTCATCCGGGCGCGGTCGCGACCGGCCTCGTCCGCGAGGGCGGCGCGATCGGCGCGGGGTGGCGGCTGATGGCCCCGTTCCTGTTGTCCGAGGAGCAAGGGGCGGACACGCCGCTCCACGTGGCCTTGACCCCGGAATGGGCCGCGGTCACCGGGGCCTATGTGAAGAACCGGGCGGCCGTTCGCCCGAACCGGCGCGCGCTGGATCCGGGGCTGGTTCAGAAGGTCGTCGCCGCCACCCAAGACCTCGTAGCACGGGCCTATTCGGCAGGCGGCTAGGCGTCCGGGTTGCCACGGGACGCCAGTGGCGGCCAGGCCGCTTGAGCCGGGCGAGCAGGCGCAACAAGCGCAGGTGCCGGCTGTAGGCTCGCGCGGTCGCGCCGAACCCGCCCCGCGCCGGTGAAGCGTGTTCCGAAGGGGCGAACAGCGTCGGCTCGTACCGCGCCCGCGCCAGGGCGTCGTCCGTCAGCTGCCCTTCATATCCGAGACGCCGAATCGCGCGATCGACGAGCCCGGGGACGAGGCGCATTCCCACGGAGAACATCACCGTCGTGAAGCTGATCGGCATCTCGCGCCCGCCGCTGCTCGCGGCGAGGTGGATCGCTTCCGCGACGATCTCGGGCTGGTAGACCGGCGGCATCGGGCGTCCGGGCCGTCCCATGTGCGAGGCGGCGTGGTCGAAGAACGGCGTGTTCACGGCCGGCGGAAACAGGGTCACCAGGGCGACCCGGCTGCCATCCTGGGTCAGCTCGGCCCGCACCGCCTGATCGAAGCCGCGCACGGCGTGCTTGGCTCCGGAGTACGAGGACAAGAGCGGCATGCCGTGATAGGCGACGGCGGAGCAGACGTTGACGACGCAGCCAGCATCGCGCGGCAGAAAGCGCCGCAGGGCGAGGCGCGTGCCGTTGACGGTGCCGAGATAGGTGACGTCGGTGACGCGGCGGAACGCCTCGGGCGGCGTGTCCATGAACCGCCCGAACGTTCCGTTTCCCGCGCCGTTGCCCCAGGCAGCAACGGGGCCACGCGCTGGCTCGAGCGCCGCGACGGCCGCTTCCACCGCCGGACAGGCGGGCACGTCCGCCTGCGCCATCGCGGCCACGGCGCCGTGGCCTTCGACATCGGCGCATGCCGCGAGCAGCCCGGCTTGGCCCCGGGCGATGAGGCCGACGCGCCAGCCGCGCCGGGCGAACAGCCCGGCCGTGCAACGTCCGATGCCGGACGAGGCGCCGGTGATGACCACCACACGGGCGAGGGCTTTGTCCGGTCGGCTCGTCATCGAGGAACCTGGGTGAACACGCGGGACAGCAACCCGCCTGGCGAGGTCGGGCCGATCCCCTTGCCCACCGTCACGGTCGCGGTCATGCCGGCTGCCAGGTGCACCGTGTCCGGGACCGTGTCGATATGGATCCGGACGGGGATGCGTTGCGCGAGCCGCACCCAGGTGAAGACGGGGTCGACGGACGCCAAGCCGAGGGCGCCGGGGTTTGTGTTGGGCGTACTGATGCCCTGCGCGATGCTTTCGACGTGCCCGCGCAGTGGATCACGGAAACCCATCAGCGCCGCCAGCGCCGGATCGCCGATTTGGATGCCGGCGATCTTGGTTTCCTCGAAGTAGCCCACGACCCAGAAACTATCGGTGTCCAGGATGGAAATGTTCCGCGTCCCCGTGGTCGCGTAGTCGCCTTCGCGCAAAAGGAGGTTCGTGATGTAGCCGTTCACCGGGGAAAGCACCTTGGTGCGCTGCAAGTTTACGCGCGCCTGATTCAGCTGCGTGATCGCGGTCGCATAGGCAGCCCGCGCCACATCGAAGCTGGACGCAAATGTCTGCTTCTCCTCCGTGGAGGTGGACAAGGTGGAGAGTTCCTGCCGGCGCACGGATTCGAGCTTCTTGGTGTCCATGTCCGCCTGCTTGCTTTGCAAGTTGGCTTCGGACGACGCAACGGCGATCTGATAGTCGATCGGATCGATCTCGTAGAGAAGGTCCCCCCGTTTCACCTGTTGATTGTCCGATACGTGAAGATGCGCGACGCGCCCGGAAACTTCCGGCGCCTGATCGACCACGTAGGCCAGCACCTGGCCGTCCCTGGTCCAGGGCGCCGTGAGATAATGGTTCCAGACCACAACTCCGGCGACCACCGCGCAGGCCAGGAGCAGCAGGGTGATGACAACACGGACCTCCCGACGAGCGGCGGCGAGCATGGGCGCGGGGGGCTCCTTGGCGGGGCGCGGACGTCGCGGCCCTTCCTACAGCCATCCTACCAGCAAGCCCACAATGCAGAGATAGATCGCCGTCTCGGCCAGCGGCGGGTTCCACATCCAGCGGAACAGCCGCAGCCGGATCAGCAGCAATCTCACCGGAACGTAGAGCACGGCGGCGGCCGCCATGTAGACGAGCAAGGGTGGCAGGAAAATCCCGAACACGTTGGTTTCTCGCCACATGCTAAAGCATGAGCTTTCGATAGAAGCGCAGCGGCGTCTCATCCCGTCCGATCAGCCGGGCGGCGCCGGCCATGCCGGAAACGGCTTGGCGTATGCCCTGGAGGTCGGACGGCTCGTCCTGGTAGGCGAGCAGGGTCTCCGCCGAGGCCAGGATCGCGGGCGGATGTCCCGCTGACAGGCTGCGGCGCGCTTCGGCGATGGCGGCGCCGAGCCGGGGATCAGAGGCGACGGCGGCCAGTCCGGTGTGGGCACGACGGATCGCCAGATCCAACTCACCGAGTTCGTATATGTGGCCGAGCAGGCGTCGCCGCGCAGGCGTCGGCGTCCCCAGCCAAAGCATCGCCGTCGCCATGCGGTCATAGAGCAGCGACTGCGCTTCCGTTCGGTGCAGCAGGCGACCGCTTTCCTGCAACGTTCGTCGGAGGTCCGCGCCGATGCGATCCGCGACGCGATACAAACGCCTGGACGGGGACACAGGTAGGATCAAATTGAACGAAAGCGTCGTGAACAGCACGCTCAGCGCCAACTGCAGCGAGGTATTGCAGTAGGTTAGCACGTTGAAGCCTTCCTGGTTGGCCGGGCTCAGCAGCAGAGTGACATACAAGAATGCGGACACTGCGTATGGAGCGAGAGTCGCGTGACGCATCGCGAGAACCGCGGCGACGGCGATCGGCGCGACGACCAGGGAGAATGGCACGAAGCCTTCAGCCGAGGGCAGCAAAAGGTAGTTGGCGAATCCGACGATCAAAGCAACCGGCGGCAGCGCGGCTCCAAAAAGCAGGCTGGCCTTCGACGGGTTGGGCGACATGCCCAGAAGCGCGATGACGGCCGTTACCTGGATGAGCACCAAGGTGGCCCCGCCCCAGCCGGCGAGAATGCAAAATATCGAACAGAACGTCCCGGCAAGGATCGCGCGCACTCCCGCCAATAACGCGCCCGGAATGTCGTGGCTGGATCGCAGCCCGATATGAGGCATGGGATCGGCGCCATCGACCAGCGTGTGCAGCCCCGCGACCGCCTCCTGGTGGGCATGGAGCAGCTCGTCGGCCCGCTCCAGCAACAAGGCGTCAAACGGTCGGGCCGGCCGGGGAGGCTCCGGCGGAGGCTGTCCAGGTGGCGCACGGAGCGCATCCGCGACCGCCCGCAGGTGGTCACGGATGGCAGGAGGCGTGTCAGGCCCGAGCGTGGCGGCGACCGCCCGGCTGGCTGACACCATGGCGAGCAGCGCCGCGATCATGTGCCGGGCGCCGTTGGCGCGGTCCCGCCCGTCCGGCAACTCCAGCGCGGCGTAGTTCACCTGCGTTTGCAGGGCCGCGGCACCCGCGGCGACCTGGACCAAGGCCAGATCATCGCGCAACGGCCGTCCTTCGAGCGCGTCGGCCACCATCGCGATCATTTCCATCAGCCGATCGCGGAGGTCTGTCACCAGGGCGTCGAACGCGTTGGCGCCGGCGAGAAGGTTGTTGACGACGAGCACCGACGCCACGCCGATCAGGATGGCGGCGACGCGATCCAGCGTGGTGACCAGAGCCAATTGAGGCGTGTCGACGATGCCGATCGCGATGATGCCCACGGTGTAGCCGCCGAGGGCTGCGCCGTAGGAGCGGAAGTCCCGCAACAGGGTCGCGGCGAAGGTGCAAACACCCAGCCAGAGCGCGAACCCGGCGAGCAACATCGTCCGGTCCTGCGGGAAAGCCGCCAGCAGCATCAGTGCGACCCAGCCGCCGACCAGGGTGCCGATCACGCGATAGATCGCTTTCGACGCCGCCATGCCCGCGGAGGGTTGCGCCAGGATGGCGACGCAAACCCCGGCGCTTGAGGCCGAATCGACCTGGGCGAAGAAGGCAATCAAATACGCCAGCAGCAAGGCGACCGCGGAGCGGACCGCAAATGGCACCGCGTCGGGCAGAAAGCCCGGAAGCGTGAGCAAGGGCTCGCGAGAGGCCGGGATCGCTTCTGACAAGATGGCTTCCATGCCCGGCGTGGGTGGCGCGGTAGCGCTAACAGTCAGTCGCCCGATGATGCAAGAGGCTTGGGCGGCGCCCCGATCGGGGCGCCCCCCCACCCCCCGCGCAGCCCCGCACCAGGGGGGTGGCGGGGGGCTGGGGGCCCCCCGTGGGGCGCCCCCCCCAAGCCCCCGATCAGCCGCTCACGATGGAGTTGCCGGCGAGATGCGTCACCCCGACGAAGGTGATGCTAGTTCCGTCGGACAAATTCACCGTGGTGTTGCCGCCGCTTGCCTGGGCTTGCGGGACGCCGCCGCCGTAGCCGAACAGCTGGAGCTGATCGACACCGACCTTGAAGCCGGCGATCACGTCGGCGCCGCCCGCGTTGCCGTGCAGCACGGTGTAAAGGTCGGATTTCGCGCCGCCCGTCACGGTGGCGTTGCCCGTCCCGAACACGAAATCGTCGGCGCCGTTCCCTTCGGTGGCGGTCATGTCGCCGGCTCCGGCGAAGAACTTGTCGGTCCCCGGCCCGCCTTGCGCGACGGTCCGGCCGCCCAAGCCGACGATCAGGTTGTTTCCGGTGCCGCCGACGATGGTCGCCTGGCCGGCCGAACCGCCCACCAGGGTGTCATCGCCCGTGCCGCCGAACAGCACGCTCGTTCCACTGCCGGCCCAGAGCGCTTCGGTGCCGGAGCCCGCCATCATCACGTCGTCGCCGCCCGCGCCCACGAGGGTGCCGTCCGCGCCGCCGAAGATGGTGGACTGTCCAGTTCCCCCGAACGCGACGCTGTTCGGCTGCATCACGAGCGTGTTGTGGCCGGCGCCCGCCACCAGCATGTCGTTGGCGCCCCCGCCGACCAGGGTGGTGTTGCCGTCACCCGCGACGAGGACGTTGTTGCCGGCCTGTCCGCCTTGAATGGAGCCGCCCCCGGCGCCGCCGAACACGGTGGAAGCGCCGCTGCCGCCCGTGACGCTCACGGCGCCGCTGCCCCCGACCAGGAACAAGCTGCCGGAGCCGCCCGCCACCTGCAGCGTCGGTCCTCCTGCGAAGACCGTGTCGGTGCCGGCTCCCGCGTTCACCGTGTCGTTGCCCCCCGTCGTCACCGTGTTGCTTTCGCTCAGCAGGTTGAAGAGGCTGCCCACGGGTCCACTCGACGTAACGGCGGCGAGGTGCTGCCCGGTGGTGTCGAACACCGGCTGGCTGAAGGCCGAGGTGCTCGGCTGGGTGACGGTGCCGATGAGGGTCCCCAGATTGTCGTAGATGTTCAGGGCCGCCTGGGTATCGGTAACCGTCCGGAGCAGCGCGTTGGCGGGGCTGTAGGTGCTGACGGCCGTGGCTCGCCCGGACGTGTCGTAGGACTGCTTGACGGTGTTGCCGCCGGCGTCGGTCGCGGTTGTGGTGTAGCTGTTGTCGGCGCCGACCGTGACCGCGAGTGCGGCCGAGTTCGTCGAGGCGTTGCCGGCCGCGTCCGTCGCCACCGCCGAGAGGTCGTGGACGCCCGACCCAAGCGCGGTCGGCAAGCTGAACGTCCAGGCTCCCCCGGCGTCGGGGGGCGCCGCGCCCCCCGCCGGGGTGCCGGGGGGGAGGGGGGCGGGGCTGCCCGGCTCCGCGGTGCCGGCCAGCGAAGGCTCCGCCGGGTTGGTGTTGGTGCCGGCGGTCCCGAGCGTGGGCACGGCCGGGGGGATGGTGTCGATCGTGAGGCTGAACGGACCAGAAGGGGCGGAAACGTTGCCCGCCGCGTCCGTCTCGGTCGCGGTGAGTGCGTAAGTGCCGTCCGTGAGCGGGTTGGTCGGGACGATCGACCAGGCACCGCTATTCACCGTCCCCGTGCCGATCAGGGTAGCGCCGTTGTAGAGGCTGATCGTGTCGCCACCAGCGCCCGTGCTGGTGCCCGTGAGCGTCGGGCCCGTGTCGCTGGTGATGCCGTCGCCGACCGCCCCGGTGTCGCTCGCCACATCCAGGGCAGGCGCCGAGGGCGCGGGCGGAGCGATCGTGTCGATGGCGATGTGCGTGTCGGCGCCGGCGAGCTGGGCGAAGCCCGACGTGTCCAGCGCGTTCCCCGCGATGTCGGTGACGCTAGCGCCGTTGGCCTGGAAGCCAGTAACGGTCAGGTCGGGCGTATCGGCGCCACTGGCCGGGACGGTGTAGTTGAAGAACAGGCTCCCGTTGGCACCGGTGTGCGAGTAAGTCGCGGTGCCGCCGTTGCTAAGGCTGAGGCTCGGGTGACCGTTGGTGGTGTCTACGCTGAGCGGCTCGCTCGCCGTCAAGTTGAAATGGACCACCTTCCCGGCATCGAGGAGGGCGCTCACCGCGGTTTCGCTGAGCGTGGACACGATGGGCGGAGTCGTGGCGATCGTCAGGCTGAACCCGCCCGATGGCGTCGAAACGGTGCCCGCCACGTCCGTCTCGGTCGCCGACAAGGTGTGCCCGCCGGCGCTGAGGGTGGGCGTGGTGATCGACCACGCGCCGCTGCTGACGATGGCGGAGCCGATCGCCGTCGCGCCGTCATACAGGGTCACGGTGTCGCCCGTCGTGCCCGTGCCGGTAATGACCGGCGTGACCACGTTGGTGATGCCGTCACCCGGCGCGCCGCTGTCGCTCCCGCTTGCGAGCGCCGGGACGGACGGAGCGGCCGGGATGGCGGTGTCGATCGTCAGGCTGAACCCGCCCGATGGCGTCGACACGGTGCCCGCCACGTCCGTCTCGGTCGCCGACAAGGTGTGCCCGCCGGCGCTGA
>CAXUIE010000131.1:0-8684 GCA_964250825.1 uncultured Acidisphaera sp.
GGGGGGCGTCAACACGACCCTCAGCCGAACGCCCGCTCCATTTCCCGGCGGAAGCGATATGCCGCGTCGGCCTCGTCCACGCGCACGTCGGCCCAGGTCACGCTCTGGCCCGCCGGCACGTCGCGCACCAGCGGCAGGCGGCTCGCGAGACCGATCGGCAGGCCGCCCGCGGCGAGGCTCGCCTCGGCTGGCAGCAGCTTGCCCCACACCAAGGCGCCGCCCTCGCCGTCCAGCACCTCGCCGGCACGGAGGGCGCGCTTGGCGGTCGCGACCACGTCGCCCCGGAACCCGTCCGGCGCGCCCGTCGGTTCGCCGCGCAACGCCGCCGACAGGATCGACACATTGAGCTCGAGCCCGATCAGATGGAACGGACGGTAGAGCGCCGAAACGCGGCCCGTCTCGTCCGTCAAGACGCCGTATTCGGTGAAGCAGCGCATGGTGTACGGGTTGTCGGTCTCGAACACGACGTAGACGCCCCAACGCAGGTCACGCGCGACGTCGCTGCCGTCCCGGTGCAACGACGAGATCACCTCCACCTGACCCGCGTGATGCAGCCCGCCCTGGTGATTGCCCGGCCGGAGCACGCGCGCCAGGTCGTCCGTATCGACGGGCGGAAAGGCGAGTCCGTCGGGCGACGCCGTGAGCCCGGTGCTGTTGGCCACGGCCGCCATCTCGATGCCGGACTTGGTGCCGTCGAGGAAGGAGTTGAACATCTGCGGGTTCATCCCGCCGGCGCGCGCCGCTTCGGGCGTCAGGCCGTAGAAGCCCCAAACCGTTTCCGGCGTGGAGGCGTGGTAAGCGGGAAGATACTTCGTCCCCTTCCCCGCCGCGATCACCGCGAAGCCGCAAGCGCGCGCCCAATCGACAAGTTCGCAGATCAGCGCCGGCTGGTCGCCGTAGGCGAGGCTGTACACCACCCCAGCCCGCGCCGCCTCGCGGGCGAGCAGCGGCCCCGCCAGCACGTCGGCCTCCACGTTCACCATGACGATGTGCTTGCCTTCGCGGATCGCGCGCAGCGCGTGCGCGAGGCCGACGCCAGCGTGCCCCGTAGCCTCCACGACCACCTCGATATCGCCCGCGCTCATCATGGCGGAGGCATCGTCGGTGAACCGCGTTCCCTCCATGCGCTCGGGCGTCCAGCCGACGGCGCGGCAGGCCGCGCGCGCCCGGTCGGGGGCGAGGTCGGCGATGGCGGCGACCTCGATCCCCGGCGTGGTCGGCACCTGCGCCAGGAACATGGACCCGAACTTGCCGGCACCGATCAGCCCGACGCGCACGGGCCGCCCGGCTTCCAGGCGACGTTGCAGCAAGCGGTGCAGGTTCATGGCGTTCTCCTGGGCGTGCGGCGGCATTATAGCCGCGCGTGTCGAGCGGTGCGATGCGGCGAGAGCGGCCCGGCTCGTTTGAATTGAAGCGGACTGACGGCTCCGGTTAGCGGTATCGCTTTTTCGCGGGGTGATCTGCGTGTCGGGGGCCGGGAACGAACGACGACGATCGATGGATACACTGGTCGTCCCGTTCATCTCCGTCCCGCATGGAAAGCCGGTGCCAACCGAATGGCTGGCCCGGCACAGCTACCAAGGCGTTTGGATCGACCTCCGGTTCGACCCCGATGACCGGGTGGCTCGGGATACTTGGCTCAGGAAGACCATGTTGAGCCGGACCCGCTCGAACGGTGAAAGTTCGGCCCCCGCTAGCCGATGTGAAGCAAGGGCCCACCGACCTGAGTGCATCTCCTCCACCCGCGTAGCCTGTCCGGCTGTCAGCCGGGCTGCTAGATTTCCTGCACATGGGCCGGGGGGAACGCGGATGCCGAGCATGACAGGCAAGCAGGCGCTACTGGCGCTGCTCAAGAGCGAGGGCGTCGAAATCCTGTTCGGCAATCCGGGCACCACCGAACTCGCGCTGATGGACGCGCTCGCCGGCGACACCGAGCTTCGCTACGTGCTCGGGCTGCAGGAGGCCACCGTGATGGGCATGGCCGACGGCTACGCGCAAGCCTCCGGGCGGCCCGCCTTCTGCAACCTCCACGTCGCCCCCGGCCTCGGCAACGCGATGGGGATGCTGTACGACGCCGCGAAGGCGGGCGCCCCCATCCTCGTCACCGCCGGCCAGCAGGACCAAACCTTCGCGCTGACCGAGCCGCTGCTGTGGGGCGACATCGTGGAAATGGCGCGGCCGTTGGTGAAGTGGGCGGTCGAGGTGCATCGCGTCGAGGACCTCCCCCGCGTCGTGCGGCGCGCCGCCAAGGTCGCCATGACGCCGCCGACGGGGCCGGTGTTCATCGGCCTGCCCGGCGACGTGCTTAACGCGTCCGCCGAGCTTGATCTTGGCGCCCCCACCCGGATCGCCCCTGGCCTGCGCGGCGACGCGGCGGCGATCCAACACGCCGCGTCGCTGCTGGCGCGCGCGGACCGGCCGGTGATCATCGCCGGCGACGCCGTTGCGCAAGGCGACGCGCTGGCCGAGGTCGTCGCGCTCGCCGAGCAGCTCGGCGCTCCGGTCTACGACGAAAGCGTGCCGAGCCGCTGCGGCTTCCCGACCACGCATCCCTTGTATCGCGGCACCTTCGTCCGGCTCGCGCCCACCATCCGCGCCATGCTGTCGCAGCACGACCTGGTGCTGTCGGTCGGCGCCGACCTGTTCACCATGTCGCTGCCCGCCGACATCGAGCCGATGCCGGACGGGATGCCGCTTATCCACATCGACACCAATCCCTGGGAGATCGGCAAGAACTATCCGGCGGCCGTCGCCATGCTCGGCGAGCCGAAGGCCACCTTACCCGAGCTTTCCGCCGCCCTGGCGAGCGCCTTCACCCCGGCGCAGCGCGACGCAATCCACGCGCGCGGGGGTGCCGTGGCGGCCGAGAACGCCGCCGATCTCGCAAAGCTCAAAGCGCGGGCGCGGGAGCTGGAAAGTCAGTCGCCGGTGCAGCCGCTCGCGCTACTCGCGGCGATCGGTGAAATGTTGCCGGAGAACGCGGTGGTGATCGATGAAACGATCTCCTCGGGTGCGGGGCTGCGCCGGCTGCTGCGCAGCGACGACGCGCGGAGCTTCTTCGGCCTGCGCGGCGGCGGCATCGGCTGGGGGCTGCCCGGCGCCGTCGGCGTCAAGCTCGCGCTGCCCGAGCGGCCGGTGCTGGCGCTGATCGGCGACGGCAGCTCCATGTATTCGATCCAGGCGCTGTGGACGGCGGCGCACGAGAAGCTGTCGATCGTGTTCTTGATCTTGAACAACAGCTCGTACCGTATCCTCAAGCAGCGTACCAACGCGCTCAAGCAGCTTTCCGCGCAGACTGACACTTATGTCGGCATGGACCTCACCGATCCGCGCATCGATTTCCCTGGGCTCGCGCGCAGCCTTGGTGTGGCGGCGCACAAGGCGAGGACGGTCGCCGAGGTACGCGACTTGCTGCCGAGCGCGCTCGCCGCAGGCGGGCCGGTGCTGCTCGACGTCGAGATGGACCGCGCCTACAAGCCCGTCTAGAGAAAGCGGCGCAACGCGTCGAGGAACACCCCAAGCCGGTCGTGGTGGACCCAGTGCCCGGCCCCCTGCACGCTCAAAACCTCGGCGTTCCGGAAATGCGCGGCGCGGCCGTCCGTGGCGGGGTTCGACGCCCAGCTTTCGGCGCCGTGCACGAGCAGGGTCGGACAGGTGATCCGTCCCCACAGCAAGGCGGTTTCCGCGTCCGTCATGTCGTAGGGCGGCCAAACGCGGACGTAATTGTCGAACTTCCAGCCATAGGTGCCGTCCTCGTTCTGGTTGACCCCGTGCTGCGTAAGGTGGCGCGCCTGCGCGGGCGAAAGGTGCTTGTTCTCCTCCTGCATTCGCGCCAGCGCCGCCTCGATGCTCGGATAGCGCCGCGGGGTCCGGCCCGAAAGCGCGCGGCGCCCCTCGATCCAGGCGCGCATCCGCTCGTCGATCGGCGGCGGGCTTTCGTCGGTGAGCCGGCGCGGCCGCGGGCCGAGCCCCTCGATGGCGACCAAGCGGCGTACGTTCTCCGGATAGATGCCGGTGTAGCGTAGCGCGATGTTGCCGCCGAGCGAATGCGCGACGATCGTCACCGGGGCCAGCCCCTGCTGATGGATCAGCTGCGCCAAATCGTAGACGTAGGACGACATGGGGTAGTTGCCGTCCTCGGACCAGGCGCTGTCGCCGTGGCCGCGCAGGTCGGGCGCGATGACGTGCCAAACGCCCCGCATCGCCTGCGCCACCCAGTCCCAGTTGCGGCAATGGTCGCGCCCGCCGTGCAGCAGCAGGAGCGGGGGCGCGGCCGCGTTGCCCCAATCCGCGTAGCTCAGCCTTAATCGTTGCGAGATGTAGCTCCGGGCGGCCGGCCCCACGAGCTCCTCGCTCACTGGCCGGCCCGCCAGCCCATGTCCCAGAACGCCGTCTCGAGCCGGGTCGCCGTCGTGAAGGTGGCGAGCAGCTCCGGGTAACGCGCGTCCGCCCCGCCATCGCGACCCAGCCGATCCAGCATCCCGATGGATTCCCGCACCGCGCGGCGATAGCCCTCGCCCGTGTAGGCGTCGATCCACTCCGCGAACGGATTGCCGTCGATCCGCGTCGCGCGGTCCGCCAACAGCCGCGCCCCGCTTTCGCCGTAGCCAACCAGACAGGGGGCGAGCGCCACCTGCAAATCGAGCAGGTCGCCGGCCAGGCCGCGCTCCAGCACGAAGCGCGTGTACGCCAGGGTTTCCAGCGCCTCGGGCGCGCTCGCCAGCTCGCTTTCGGTGAGCCCCCAGCAGGCGCAGTAGGAAACGTGCAGCGGCATCTCCACATCGACGATGGCCGACACCGCGGAGGCCGACGCGCGGATGTCGGCGAGCCTGGCCGCCTTGAAGCCGGCCAGCGCGTGGGCGCGGGCGAAGTGGATCAGGAAGAGGTAATCCTGGATCAGGAAATGCCGGAACGCGGCCTCGGGGAGCGTTCCCCGGCCGAGCGCTTGGACGAACTCATGGGCCACGTAGCCTTCCCAAACGGCTCCCGCGTCGCGGCGCAGCCGGCCGAACAGGCCCTGATCGAGCGGGAGCGGAGCGTCGGACATGCCGCACTTTGTCCCGCCCCCTTGGTTGGCCGCAAGGTGCGTTCCGCCGGGCACGGCACTCTCTTGACGCCTCCCTTGTCGGAATGCGCTACGCTTTCCGTTGCACGTCGCTTGGAGCCCGCATGTCCGCAGCCGCGCCGACCAACGCCCTTCTACAGGCCCGCTACGGCGAGGCGGCGCCGTCGCCCGGGCCGCTGAGCGAGGTGATCGAGACCATGCTCGCCCACCGTTCGGTGCGCGCCTTCCTGCCGCGGGCGTTGCCGTCCGGCACATTGGAGATGCTGGTCGCCGCCGCGCAGTCGGCGTCCACCTCGTCCAACATGCAGGCCTGGAGCGTCGTCGCGGTGGAAGAGCCGGCGAACAAATCCCGCGTGGCCGAGCTGGCCGGCAACCAGGCGTTCATCCGGGAGGCGCCGCTGTTCCTCGCTTGGATCGCCGATACCTCCCGGCTGCAGCGCGCCGCGGAGGCGCAGGGCGCCAGCCTCGATGGCGTCGCCTACCTGGAAAGC
Source organism: uncultured Acidisphaera sp. (assembly GCA_964250825.1). Lineage (GTDB taxonomy): Bacteria > Pseudomonadota > Alphaproteobacteria > Acetobacterales > Acetobacteraceae > CAVWQV01. Next base: position 5,557 of record CAXUIE010000131.1, read on the forward strand.
TTCATCGTGGCCGCGGTGGACGCCGCGCTCGCCGCGCAGAACGCGACCGTGGCCGCCGAATCGCTCGGCCTCGGCACCGTCTACGTGGGCGCCTTGCGCAACCACCCGGAAGCCGTCGCCGACCTGCTCGCCCTCCCGCCGCACGCGGCCGGCCTGTTCGGCCTCGCCGTCGGCTATCCCGACCCGGCGAAACCCGCCGCCGTGAAGCCCCGGCTGCCGCAGTCGGTCGTGCTGCATCGCGAGCGCTACAGCGCCGCACCCGAACGCGACGCCATCCCCGCCTACGACCGCACCCTCGGCCACTTTTCCGAGGCGCACGGCATGGGTGCGGCCGATTGGACCCGGCGGGTGATCGACCGGCTCGGCACGGCGGCGAGCCTGCGCGGGCGGGACCGGATGCGAGCGGCGCTGCGCGCGCTCGGCTTGGAACTGCGCTGACGGGAGTCTGTCGATGGCTGACATCATCTCAACCGACGCCGAGGCGCCGCGCGCCATCCGTCGCGAGAATTACCGCGTCCCTGAGTTCCTGATCGACACGGTCGATCTCGCCTTCGCCCTCGACCCGACCGCGACCCGTGTCGCGGCACGCCTCGCGGTCCGGCGCAACCCGGACGCGGCTGATGGGCCCGCGCCCCTCCGGCTCGATGGCGAGGAACTGACGCTCGTTTCCCTGCGCCTCGACGGCGAGCGGCGCGAGCCGGTGGGTGAACCCGGCGGGCTCGTGCTGCCCGACGTGCCCGACGCGTTCACCCTCGAGATCGAGACTCGAATCGCGCCCGAGGCCAACACCGCGCTCACCGGCCTCTACACGTCGGGCGGCAACTACTACACCCAGTGCGAAGCCGAGGGCTTCCGGCGCATCACCTACTTTCCCGACCGGCCCGACGTGATGGCGCGGTTCACCACCACGATCACCGCCGATCGCGCGCGCGCGCCCGTGCTGCTGTCCAACGGCAACCCGGCGGGCAGCGGGGAGAACGCGGACGGCACGCATTGGGCGCGCTGGGTCGATCCGCACCCCAAGCCGGCCTACCTGTTCGCGCTGGTCGCGGGCGACCTGGTCGCGGTGCGCGACAGCTTCACCACCCGCTCCGGCCGGGAGGTGGCGCTGGCGATCTGGGTGCGCGCCGGCGACGAGGACAAGTGCGAGCACGCCATGCGCTCGCTCAAGGCGTCCATGCGCTGGGACGAGGACGTGTTCGGCCTCGAATACGATCTGGACGTGTTCAACATCGCCGCCGTGGCGGACTTCAACATGGGGGCGATGGAGAACAAGGGGCTCAACGTTTTCAATTCGAAATACGTGCTGGCCAAGCCCGACACCGCGACGGACGGCGACTACGAGGGCATCGAGACCGTCATCGCGCACGAGTATTTCCACAACTGGACCGGCAACCGCGTCACCTGCCGCGATTGGTTTCAGTTGTCGCTCAAGGAAGGGCTCACGGTGTTTCGCGACCAGGAGTTCTCCGGCGATCAGGGGAGCCGGGCCGTCAAGCGCCTGGCCGACGTGCGCGGGCTGCGCGCCGCCCAGTTCCGCGAGGACGCCGGCCCGCTCGCCCATCCGGTGCGGCCCGACAGCTACATCGAGATCGACAATTTCTACACCGCGACCGTCTACCAGAAGGGGGCGGAGGTGGTGCGGATGCTGCACACGGTGATCGGGCCGGAGGCGTTCCGCCGCGGCATGGACCTCTACGTCACGCGGCATGACAACAGCGCCGTCACCATCGAGGATTTCGTCCTGGCGATGCAGGACGCGTCCGGGATCAATCTGGCGCCATTCCGCGCGTGGTACGCGCAGGCCGGCACGCCCACCCTCACCGTTTCGGATTCGTTCGACCCGGCAACGCGGCGCTACACGCTGACCGTGCGGCAAGAGACCAAGCCGACGCCGGGGCAACCCGCGAAGCAGCCGCTGCCGGTGCCGCTGGCGATGGGGCTGCTCGACCCGAGCGGTCGCGAGCTCGCGACGCGGCTGGAAGGCGAGAACGAGGCGCGCCCGGGGACGCGCGTGCTGCTCGCGGACGCGGCCGAGCGATCCTTCGTGTTCGAGGACGTGGCTGCGCCCCCGGTGCCCTCGCTGCTGCGCGGTTTCTCGGCGCCCGTGAAGCTCGCCGGATTGTCGCGCGAGCGCCTGCGCTTCCTCGCGGCGCACGACACCGACTCGTTCGTGCGCTGGGAGTCCGGGCAGCAATACGCGACGGCGGTGATTCTCGACCTCGTGGCGGCGCAGCGGCGCGGCGAGGAAATGGCGCTCGATCCGGGCCTGGTCGAAGCGGTGGCCGCGACGTTGGCTGGGGCCGACGCCGACCCGGCCTTCGCCGCCGAGGCCTTGACCTTGCCGGGCGAGGCGTTTCTCGCCGCCCAGATGGAGATCGCCGACCCCCCCGGAATAACCGCCGGCGCGCATTACATGCCGGGGTCCAACGCCCGCGGGCGGGGGGGCGTTCCGCGCGCGTTACGAGGCGCTCACGGACAGCGGCTCCTATGCGCCCGACGGCGCGGCGATCGGCCGGCGCAGCCTGCGCAACGTGTGCCTCGGCTATCTCGCGGCGGGCGGGTCAGAAGGGATCGCGCTCGCCCGCGCGCAGTTCGATTCCGGGCGCAACATGACGGACGTGCTCTCGGCGCTGGGCGTGCTGGCGCAGACCGACACGACGGACCGCACGGACGCGCTCGCTTCGTTCTACGCGCGCTGGCGGGATGACGACCTCGTGCTCGACAAGTGGTTCGCGGTGCAGGCGACCTCGTCGCGCCCCGACGCCATCGCCGACGTGCGGAGGCTTTACACGCATCCCGACTTCGACTTGCGCAATCCGAACCGGGTGCGCGCGCTGGTCGGCGCGTTCGCCGGCGGCAACCCGGTGCGCTTCCACGACGCGTCGGGGGCCGGCTACCGCTTCCTGGCCGACGCGGTGCTGGCACTCGACCCGCGCAACCCGCAAGTCGCCGCCCGCATCGTCACCCCGCTCGGCAACTGGCGGCGGCAGGACGCGGCCCGGCAAGGGCTGATGCGGGAGGAGCTCGGGCGGATCAAGGAGGCGGCGGGGCTGAGCAAGAACACCTACGAGCAGGTGACGAAGAGCCTGCGGCTGCTGTGACCGTAGAAGGTGGTACCGAATGAC
>CAXUIE010000132.1:0-460 GCA_964250825.1 uncultured Acidisphaera sp.
CCCTGCCGAGCGGCGATCGAGCCAGGTGTAGTAGCGATACCGGCCCGACTTGCCGGTGCGGATCGTCATCGCCCCGCCGCAGTCGGCGCAGAAGCAGATGCCCGTCAGCAGCGTCGGTCCGGCGACGACCTGCGGCGGCGCGATTTTTGGATGCGCGAGCGCAGCAGCTCCTGCGCCCGGTCCCAGGTATCCTGCGCGAGCGACCGAATGGGACGGCGAGCCCTTCGACCGGTCCCAACTCACGCCGGGCGAGCCGCTCCAGCTTCATGCCCATGAGGTCGCGTGGGGCGTGTTCGACGAGCTGGAGGCATGGTGCCGCGAGCGATCCCTTTGGCAAGCTCGGCAAGACGCAGGTCTCGGTCGATGTCTCCAGCGTGATCCGCGCCTCGCCGTCGAGCTTCCGCATAGCCTGGACGTTGTGGAGCCATTGCTGCCGCCGCCGTCTGCGATAGGCCAGTCC
>CAXUIE010000132.1:470-8675 GCA_964250825.1 uncultured Acidisphaera sp.
AGTGGCCGATGCGCGAGATCGTCAACGCGCCGCGCCGGCCAGCCACAATAGCGCCAGCGAGCGCAGCAGGCCTGCGGTCGGGGGTTCAACACACTCTCGCGGGTCACGAACCGCGAAATCCACGCTCCACGCCCTCGCACCGGTTAAAACCAGCAAGGCGATCCGAACCGCGCCTCTGACTCATATATTCGCGAAGGGAAAATGGGGGCAGCCGGATAAAGCCGAGCCTATCATTCGACTAAGTTGATGGTAGGGACTGGTTCAGCCCGCGGCTCGATGACGAGCCTGTGTCGAACGAAATCGTCGGCAGCCACATAGCGGTCGTACAGCGTTCGGGCCCGCGCGTTGTCGCCGCGGGTGTGCCAATAGAGCGAGCTCCAGACGCGCGCACCGCCCAGCGTGACGAGGTCATCGAGGAGCACCCGGCCCACGCCTACGGCGCGTGCGACAGGATCGACGAAGAGGTCCTCCAGGTAGCAGGTTGGCCGCACGCTCCAGTGCCTTCGTGGACGACGCAGATCGCAAAGCCCACCGGCGTGCCATTCAGTTCCGCGATCCTGCCGAACATGGAGCTGAAGGGATCAAGGATACGCTTGAGGGTCTGCTCCGTGGCCTCGGGAGCGACCGTCGCTCCATGGAAGTCGAGATAGGCCGCCCATAACCGACGCCAGACGAGCTCGTCGCTTGCTTGCGGCGGGCGGACAAGGACAGAATAGACCATCAGGCAGATCAACCGACTTGCCGGCGATGAGGCCGATGACGATCAATACGCCGCCGGCTGCCCGACGGACCCACGTGATCGTCACGGGCGATCGCAGCAGATCGGCAACCCGCAGCGCGAGAAGTGCGCACAGCGTGTCGCTGATCGCGACGATCCGAGAATGTCACGATTAGATTAAGGGACTGGACGAAGTAGCTATCGACAGGGGAGATGAACTGCGGAACAAAAGCGATGAAGAAGATGATCGACTTAGCATTCAGTGCGCTGATGGCGATACTCCCGGCCAACGCCGTGCGAGGTAAGATCGCGGCTTCAACGACTTGCTCAGTGTTAAGCAGGCTGACGGACTCGAAGCATGGCGATCAAGCCAAATCCTATTAGGTAGGCGGCGCCTGCGAGTTCGAGGATTTTGTACGCAACCGGTAACGCTTCGAGCAGCGCTCCCGCCCCACGAGTGAAACGTCATGGCGACGAGATTGCCCGCCACCGCCCCAGCGATCGCGGCGAAGGCGGTCCTTCGCCCGTAATTCAGAGCGTATCCCACGATGTTCGCCATTCCGGCCCTGGGAGGAGGGCGATGAGCGATGAGGCCGTCACGAACGCCGACCAGTGACCCAAGCCGACCATCGCGCATCCTAATCTCGAACCGTCGGGCCTGAATCCAAACTCGGCGCGCGGCCTCTAGCCTCAGGTCGATCGGTGGTCCGCGTTGAGCCATTCCCGGTGGAGCCGACCCAACCGCTCTCCTCGCCACCCCTGCGCCTAACGGACCTTTGCGAGTTTCGCCAGACTGGATAAGATCGAACTTTCTATTCGAGAATACCGAATGTCCTCCGGTCCTGGCGCCCCCACGCTCGACCAACTCCAGGTCCTGATTCACGTTGTGGAAGCAGGGAGCTTCACCGCGGCGGCGCGGAAGATGAACCGCGCGCTCTCGGTCGTCAGCTACACCATCAGCAATCTCGAGGCCCAGCTCGGCGCGACCCTGTTCGATCGCGCGACAAGCCGGAAACCGCAGTTGACTGAAGCCGGCCGCGTAGTGTTGGCCGAGGCGCGCCTCGTGGTGGGTGGAGTGAGTAATCTACGCGCGAAGGTCGCGGGGATGTCGCAAGGGCTCGAGGGCGAACTGCATGTGGTGTTGGATTGCCTTCTACCGTCCACGCGCATCATCGATGCCCTGACCGCCTTTTCCGAGACGTACCCGACGGTCAGGCTCACCCTGCACATGGAGACGCTCGGCGCGGTTGCCGACCTCGTGCTCGGAAAGACCGCCACCATCGGAATCAGCGGCCCCTTCACCGGAGACTTCGACGAGTTGCACCGCATCAGCGTAGGAAGCCTCCGGATGACACCGGTGGCCGGCACTCGTCATCCACTCGCGTCTCGAGGCGGGCACCCGCCCGGTGAGGCGCGAGAGCACGTGCAACTCGTCATCTACGACCGATCGCCGTTGACGGAGGGCAAGGATTTCAGCGTTAGCGCCAGCCACACCTGGCGGCTTGCCGACCTCGACGCCAAGCACATGCTGCTGCGCGCCGGGATCGGATGGGGAATGATGCCGCTGGCGAGGGTGAAGAACGATCTCGCGGCAGGCGTCCTGGTTGAACTCGATGTGCCCGATCTCGCTTCGTTCGACTATCCGCTGGACGCGATCTACCGCGCCGACACGCCCCCCGGCCCAGCGGCCACCTGGCTGATTGAGCGCTTCCGCAGTCAGGCGTCGGATCACGACCTTTGATTACGTCGCAAGTCAATCTTCCAGAACCCGCATCACCTTCCGACCGCAGCGCGCTCTCTACTCGCGAGAGCCAATTGAGCTGCTGTCGGTTCTCTGGACACGAGGTCAAGCTATGCTTGCCTGCCGCTCGAACTCCATCGGGCTGATATATCTCAGGGTCGCCGCGCAGCGGTGATCGGGGTGCCCCCAAGTAGGACGAGCGCCCGCTGCTCCTGGTTTAGCTGAAGGCCGGGAAGACCGGCGAGGCCCAGGAGATGCTGGACCACCTCCAGGGTAAGATCGCCAAGTGGTGGATGCCCGAGGCGGCGATGTTCCGCGACGAGCCTTCCCCTCGGCGCCACGGGAGCCCTGCATCATTAGGCTCGGCCAGAACACGAAAGCGGGACCGTCTTCCCTTCCGCCGACGGTGACGTTGATGGCGCCCAACTCGTCTCGATAAGTTGCTCGACGGCTCCGGTGAGCACGGGGTCGAAGCCGTTCTAGGTCTCGCGTGGACGGAGCGTTCGAGCGCGAAGCCATCTGAGACATCGGATTTCCCTTTAGGGGCCGGCCGTGCCGGCATCGGTCGCCTCCGACCACAGAATGATGAACTCCGGACGGCTCTCCTGGGCAGCCGAGGATTTAGCCAAACATCGCGGGATTTCTGCCAATCTGGTCCGGATGCGCCTAAAGATGTCAGCTTGGCTCGTCAGATCGCCGGCTCACCCCGGCCGTGCGATACGCGGATGGCGACATGCCGGCGAGGGCGCTGAAGCGCTCCCGGAAAGCGGCGCTGGAGCGAAATCCTGTGTCCCGCGCGATCGCCTCGACGGAGGCATCGCTCGTTTCCAGGATCTGCTGCGCGCGCCGCACGCGCATCTCGGCCAGCCAATGCTTTGGCGTTGTCCGGGTCTGCTCGAAGAAGCGCCGCCGCAGGGTGCGCGTGCTCATGCCTGCCCGTTCGGCTATGGTTTCGACGGACAGGTCGTCGCGTAGGTGCTCGAGCATCCACTGCGTGACCTCGGCCAAACGTGAACTCTGGTCGCGGATCTGTAGCAGAAGAATCTGCGCCTGCTCTCCCCACCGCCCGGCGGGTAGCGACGCCTCCCTCGCGGTTCGCGCCGCGACTGCTGCGCCCTGCTCCTGACGAATAAGGTGCAGGCACATGTCGATCGCCGCCACGCCCGGCCCGCTGGTGACGATCTGACCGGCGTCGATGAAGAGCCTGTTCGGGTCGACCTCCACCTCCTGGTATCGCCGCGCGAACGCCTCGGCATAGCGCCAGGAAGGGTGGCGCGCACGCCGTTGAGCAGCCCGGCCTCCGCTAGCACGAAGGCTCCGGTGGGCAGATCGAGCCGGTGCGCGCGCCCCGTCGCGCCGCCGCGCACACTGCAGCCAGGATTTCAGGATCGAGCTCGCCGTCCGGAGGGGCGATGCTCGGGATGTTGAGGGTGCTGCATCGCTCAAGGTACGACAGGTCTTCCTCGACCTGGAGGTCGAAGATGTCGACTCGGTAGCGCGGGCCCCTGGCGCAGAGGCGCACACGATAGATCGGCTTCCCGTCTGATCTGCTTGCGAAGTGAACATGTTGTATGCGGCTGAGAGGGCAAACGCTTCGACGCCGTCCAGGATTGTCAGGCGACACGGCAAACTGCCCCCCTGACGACATGAGGAATTGACCCCTTTCGACCAGGAAGGAGGGTCGGCTTTGACGACGATGGTGGAGGCTTCTCCGCGGCCGACGATTCGCGGAGGGACGTAATGAAGGCGCCGGACGAGGTCTCGGCGATGGTCCGGCTGCATGGCTGTTCGACGCTCAACCCTCGGAGAAGTCGCCCAGGGCGGCAATGGCGGTAGGCGGTAAAGTTTCGATATTCTGCTCCGGTTGAGTTGGAGGCGCCCACACCGGGGCTTCGCAATCGTTGAAGGATTGCGTCGACTTTATGCAGGTTTTTCGGCCCTCAAGCCGGATGTAGATGCTCCCAGCGGCCACCCGCGACGACCTCAGGCGTCTCGTGTCGGCGGAACCCCGGCTCTGATTGTGAGCCTGCCAACATGGAGGAGCGGCGATGCCCCACATCAAGACACGCGACGGCACCGAAATCTTCGCAAAGTACTGGGGCGACGCGGGCGCACAGCCGGTGATCCTCATCCACGGCTATCCGCTTAACGCCGACAGCTTCGACCGCACAGCGATGAAGCTCGTCGAAGCGGGCTACCGCGTCATCAACTACGACCGGCGCGGGTTCGGGCGATCGGGCCAGCCCTGGGGTGGCTACGACTGGGACACCTATGCCGACGACCTCGCCGACGTCATGCAGGCGACCGGCGCGACCCAGAACGTGACCGTGATCGGCTACTCCATGGGCGGCGGCGAGTGCGCGCGCTACATGAGCCGGCACGGCGGCAAGGGCGTCATCAAGCTCGGTCTCTACGCGTCGGTCGTGCCCGGCATGTTTAAATCCGACGAAAACCCGGCAGGCCACACCGAGCAGGACTATCGCGACATCGTCGCAGGCATCGAGAAGGACGCGCCCGCTTTCTACCGCCACACCTTCCTGCCGCCGTTCTACGGCAAGGGGCTCAAGGCGACGCTGGGCGCCACCCATGCCGCGAGCGATGACACCATCGAAGCCGCCGTCGGCATGGCGTTGATGGGCAGCATGCGGGCGCAGACCGCCATGCCGCACAACTTCACTTTTGGCGACTTCACGGCCGATGTCCCGGCGATCAACGTGCCAACGCTCATCCTGCACGGGACCGAGGACAAGCCGGCTCCGATCGACGCGACTGCGCGGCGCGCGGTCAAGATGATCCCGGGCTCGAAGCTGATCGAATACAAAGGCCATCCGCACGGCTTCTATGCGACCAACTCGGACCAGATGATCGCCGACACCCTCACGTTCCTGCGGCAATAGGCCGTCGCTGCCGCTCCCCCGATCCCGAAGGTCTTGAGCATGCCCCAGACTGTCCGCGACGCGACGTTCGACCTCTTGCGGCAGCTGGGGCTGACCACGGTCTTTGGGAACCCGGGGTCGACGGAGGAGCCCTTCCTGCAGGATTTTCCGGCCGACTTCACCTATGTGCTCGGCCTGCAGGAAGCCTCGGTTCTGGCGATGGCGGACGGCTACGCGCAGGCGACCGGCAAGCCGGCGCTGGTGAACCTGCACACCTTCGCCGGCGTCGGCCACGCGATGGGTAATCTGATCTGTGCCTACTACAATAAGACGCCGCTGATCATCACGGCCGGTCAGCAGACCCGCGAGATGCTGCTGCTGGAGCCCTACCTCACCAACGTCCAGCCTGAAGAGACGGTGAAGCCGTGGGTGAAGTGGAGCTATCAGCCGGTGCGGCCGGCCGACGTTCCCGCCGCCATCATGCGGGCATACGTCGCCGCGTCGCAGCCGCCCGCAGGACCGGTGTTCCTCTCCCTGCCGATGGACGATTTCGATAAGCCTGCCTCAGGCAGCGCCGTCGTCCGCACGCAAAGCGAGCGGGTCGGCCCCGATCCCGATCGTCTGAAAGACTTTGCCCGGGCGATCAGCGAGGCCAGTAGCCCTGTGCTGGTGCTGGGAGCGGCGCTGGACCGCGCCGAAGGTTGGGACGCAGCGGTCAAGCTGGCCGAAAAGCTGAACCTGCCCGTTTGGTCGCCGCCCGAGACCGAGCGGGCGGTGTTCCCCGAGAATCATCCGCTGTTCCAGGGCTTCCTGCCCTTCGCCATCGCGCCGCTCAGTGAAAAGCTGAACGGCCACGACCTGGTGGTGGTGATCGGCGCGCCCGTGTTCCGCTACTACCCTCATGTGCCGGGCGAGTACCTGCCGCCGGGTGCGCGGCTGCTGCATATCACCAACGATCCCGCCGAGGCGGCCCGCGCCCCCGTCGGCGACAGTCTCCTAGCTGACACCCGTTTGGCCGCGGAGGGATTGCTGGAACTCGTCCAGCCCGGGCGATATCCGGCCGTTCCCTCGCGCGTGGTGAAGCGCGAGTTGCCTGACCCGCCGGGCACGACCCTGGTTCCGGCCGAGGTGTTCGCAACCTTGCAGGCGAACCGACCGGATGATGCAGTGATCCTGATCGAGTCGACCTCCAATGTGGAAGAGTTTCATAAGTGGGCGCCCATCACGCGGCCGCGCTCCTTCTCGCTTTTCGGCAGCGGCGGGCTGGGCTGGGCGTTGCCGGCGGCGATCGGCTGGGCAATGGCCGAGCGCGACACCGAGCGACACCGGCCGGTCTTGTGCATCTTGGGCGATGGCGCCGCCAACTACTCGATCCAGGCGCTCTACACGGCGGCCCAGCACCGCCTATCCGTCGTGTTCCTAGTGCTCAACAACAGGGAGTACGGCATTTTGAAATCTTTCGCCGAGCAGCAGAAGACGCCCGGCGTCCCCGGCATGAACTTGCCTGACCTCGACTTCGTAGCCTTAGCAAAAGGCTACGGATGCGCCGCCTTTCGGGTTGGGACGAAGGATGCGTTGGGCCAGGCGCTGAAGGAAGCGCTGGATCGGCAGGGACCGACGGTCCTGGAGGTGACCATCACCTCCGCTGTGGCGCCGCTGTTGTAATGGTCGCCGAGCGAAGCTGACTGCTGGAGAACCCGACATGGCACTGACAATCGGAACCGCCCCTTCAGCGAGCATCCGGCGGGAAACTTCGATGTTCAGCCGCCGGTTCGGCCGCGGCTGTTCTGGGAGCCGTTTCCCAAGCGCCTTCGGGTGGTGGTCGACGGCGAGCGTGCCCGTCATCGCCGGCGCGGTTCGAACGACACGCGCGTCGCCGCAAGTAATCTGCGCGCGGCCAAGGACGCCGGCGCGGACGCGGCTCTGATGGTCGCGCCATATTACAATCGCCCGGGCCAGCAGGGATTGCACCAGCACTTCGCCGCGTTGGCCCGCGAAGCGCCGTTGCCGATCGTCGTCTACAACGTCCCTGCGCGCACCGTAACGGATCTTCAGCCCGCGACCCTCGCCCGGATCGTAAGCGAGTTTCCGGAGATCTTCGTCGGGCTCAAGGATTCAAGCGGTTTGCTCGCCCGCGTGTCGGAGCACCGCGCGAGCTTGGGTCCCAACCTCGCCCAGCTGACCGGCAACGACGAGACCGCGCTAGCCTTCAACGCCATGGGAGGGAGAGGCTGCATCTCTGTAACCGCCAACATCGCACCTCGGCTCTGCGCCAAGTTCCAGGCAGCGTGCCGTGCAGGTGAGTATGCCGAGGCGTTGCGCCTTCAGGACCACCTGTTCCCTCTCCACGCCGCGCTTTTCAGCGACTCCACGCCGCGCTTTTCAGCGACGCCTCTCCCGGGCCTGCCAAGTATGCGCTCAGCCGTATCAGGCCCGGCTTTCCCGCGATGCTACGCCTGCCGATGACGGGGCCGAGCGAAGCGAGCCGCGCTGCGGTCGATGCGGCGTTGGACCATTCGGGGTTGATCTGAATGCCAATCCATATCTGTAGAGAATGCGGAACCTCCTACGCCGACGCGCCGACGCCGCCGGCGCGCTGTCTGATTTGCGACGACGAGCGGCAGTACGTCCCGCGTACCGGGCAGGCTTGGACAACTCCGGACGAGCTGAGCGCGTCCCACGTCAACACTTGGCGGCGGCTCGCGCCGAACCTATTCGAGATCCACACGCAGCCCGACTTCGCGATCACGCAGCGCGCGCTGCTGATCCGAACGCCAGCCGGCAACTTCCTGTGGGACTGCATCGCCCTGATCGATGATGCGACGATTGACCTGGTCAAGGGGCTCGGAGGACTTGCGGGAATCGCCATC
>CAXUIE010000133.1:0-4534 GCA_964250825.1 uncultured Acidisphaera sp.
GCGCCCGCACCGGCGAGCTCGCGATCATGGTGGGCGGCGACGACGCGACGGTCGAGCGCGCGCTGCCCGTGCTGCAAGCGATGGGGAGCTCGGTGCTGCGCACCGGCGCCGTGGGCTCCGGCCAGGCGATGAAGGCGCTCAACAACCTGGTCAGCGCCGGCGGGTTCCTGATCGGGATCGAGGCGTTGCTGATCGGGCAGCGGTTTGGGCTCGATCCCGCGGTGATGACGGACGTGCTGAACGCGGCGACGGGCATGAACAATTCGACGCAGAAGAAGTTCAAGCAATTCGTGTTGTCGCGCAGGTTCGACGCGGGATTCTCGCTGGGCCTCCTTGCCAAGGATCTCTCGATCGCCTTGCAGGTGGGGCGCGAGACGGCGACCCCGACCCCCTTTGCCTCCCTTTGCCGCGAACTGACAGCGAGCGCGCTGGCCATGCTGGGGCCGGACGCCGACCACACGGAGCTCGCCCGGCTCTCGGAGCGTCTAGCCGGAGAGGAGCTTGGTACCGGGTAAACGTCGCGTTGCTGGCGCAACTACCGACATGTTGCTCGCCTTTTTCGCCAGCCGCGGCGGACAAGCGAGAACGAACCGGCTCGGCGCGGGTTAGGGCTGCGGGAAGGGGGATAATTTCATGCCTGACGTCGCGTAGGCCGTGTGCATCCTTGTGGTGGAGGACGAGTTCCTGATCCGGCTGATCGTGACCGAGGAATTGGCCGATGCCGGATTCGTCGTTCGCGAGGCAGAGAGCGGCGACGCGGCGGCGCGGTTGATCGAGGAGGACGCGGAAGATTTCTCCCTTCTGATCACCGACATTCATATGCCCGGACGCCTCAATGGAGTGGGCCTCGGACGGTTGATGCGCGCCCGCTATCCGGCCGTGCCGATCATCTACACGACCGGGCGACCTGACGCGTTGAACGCGGTCGGCCGGCTCGGCGCCAAGGATGTGTTCGTGCCGAAGCCATTTGCCCCCTCCGATCTCCTAACGATCGCGCGGAGGCTGCTCGGCGAGGGTGGAGCGAGCCCGTCGCTGAGCTGATCGGGCGATCTACGGGCGCGGGTTGGCCATGTTGTCGCTACGCGCCGGGATGCCGGTTTGCTCGAAGCACACGCGGGCCAGCGCGGCGACACCTTCCTTGATCTCCTGTTTGGTGGCGAGGCCGAAGCAGAGGCGAAGGTGCGAGCGGGACGCTTCCGCATCGCAGGCCCATTCGGGGCCCGGGTTGAACGCGACCCCCGCGTCGGTCGCGGGCTTCACTAGGGTTCGTACGTCCACCGCGTCTGGGAGCTTGATCCAGAGAAAGATGCCGCCTTTCGGCTTCCACATCTCGGCCGCGGTCCCGAATTCGCGCTCTACGGCTTCCACCATGGTGTCGAGCTTGCCGTGGAGCGTGTCTGACAGCGCGCGCACATGCGTCTCGAAGTGCCGCGAGAAATATTCGGCGATGACCATCTGCTCGATAGCCGCGGTGCCGCCGTCGTTCTTGCAGGCGATCATGCGCGACAGCACCGGCCAGGCGGCGACTGCGTAGCCGACCCGAAGCGCGGGCGCCAGCGATTTGGAGAACGAGCCGATGTGGATCACGGCGTCCGGGTCGAGAGCGTAAAGCGCGGGCGGCGCCTCCTCGCCGGACCAAAGCAGGTCGGCGTAGCACTCGTCCTCGAACACCGGGACGCCGTGCTTGCGCGCGAGCGCCAGCAGCGCGTGCCGCCGCTGGAGCGGCAGGATCGAGCCCGTCGGGTTTTGGATCGTGGGAATGGTGTAGATCAGCTTGGGGGTGGCGCCCTCTCGCGCGAGCCATTCGAGCTGCGCCCCGAGCACGTCGATGTCGATGCCGTCCGCGTCGAGCTTGGCACCGACCACTTTCGCCCCGAGCGACCGGAATCGGTTGATTGCTCCGGCGTAGCAATATTCCTCCGTGATCACTGTATCGCCGGGCGACAACAGCAACCGGCTCACGAGGTCGATGCCCTGGCCCGAGCCGGACGTGATGAGCACGTCTTCGGCCTTGCAGGCGACCCCGCGATGCCGCGTGAGCTTCTCGCTGAGGAACTCACGCAGCCCGGGATGCCCCTGCGGCCCTTGCGCCAGGTTGTACATCGCCAGGCTCGCGCCTTCGCGGCGAAGCACCGTCGATGCCGCATCCGCCAGCGCGTCGACCGGGATGCGCTCGGGGTCGTTATGGCCACCCACGAAATTGTAGCGGGGAAAGCCCGTCCATCGCGGCGCTGGGGCGGGGAGGCCGCCCACGAAGTGCCGCGTCAGATCGAAAGCGGTTTCGCTCACAGTCGCATTACCTTTCTAGAGAGTCTGGATCCAGGGCTCCGGGAAGAGAGCGTAGTCGGACCCGTGTCGGGCGAGCCGCGCGAACCCGGGGAAATGGACGTGCATCCCGGCGAACAACAGGCGCTCGGACGCCACCAGGTCGAAGGCGCGCCGTCGCGTCGCGGCGGCCTGAACCGGATCAATGTCGAACGCCATCGTCACGTCGGGTTGGGGCACCTGGATTTCCGGCACGTGAACGATGTCGCCCCAGATCAGTAGCCGGTCCTCTCCCGAGCTCACCACGTAGCCGGTATGGCCGGGCGTGTGCCCGGGGAGTGGCAGCGCGGTTACTCCTGGGAAGACCTCGCCGCCAGCGATCCGCCGCGTGCGGTCGCGGTAGGGTGCGAGCTGCCGGCGCGCGGCCAGGAAGTTGCGCTCGCGCGATTGGGCATCGGCGCGCGCCATCGCGCCGTCGTCGTGCCAGAAGGCGTGCTCCGCCTCGTGCAGCACGAGTTCCGCCGCCGGAAACCATTGCCGCCCCCGATCGTCGGCCAGCCCGTTCGAGTGGTCGGGATGCACGTGCGTCAGGATCACCGTGTCGATGTCGGCGCGGTCGATCGCGGCCGCGAGCAAGTTGGCCGGCAGCCTGCCCACCGCTGCGCCCATGCTGGTGCCGCATCCCGTGTCAATCAGCGCCGTGCGTCCGCCGGCGCGGATGACGAAGGTGTTGACGGAGGTGAATCGAGGGAGCGGGCGGAACGCCGCGGTGAGGCGAGCCTTTGCTTCGTCCGTGGTGATGTTCTGGAGCACTTCGAGGCTGCCTTGCAGCACGCCGTCGCTGATGGCGGTGACGAGCACCTCACCTATGCGGCGATGGTACACGCCGGGGATCTGTGCTCGGTGCGTCTCGCTCACGAGTTGTCTCCCCCTTTTCGCCCGATGCGAGTGAAGCAGAGAGCCGGACGGCGCGGAAGCGGGCACAAGCAGTTGCTGTCCCGCGAATTTCACGTGTTCGCGCCGGAATCAAGAGATCATTTCGCATCCGGTGGGCATTGCCAGTCGTAGCCCGCAGCCTTCGGCAAGGCCCGGCAAGTTCATACCCGAAAGCATGTCTTGGCGGTTGCAGTGATTGCAAGACTTGCGCCCGCCTTGTTCGACCGCACGCAAGTATGAGGGTCACCTGCTTTCCGTTTGTCGGACGTGATCCATAAGCAAAGGAAACAAGATGCTTAAAAAGCAGAATAACCAACAGGTGTTGCAATCACAGCGGCTCGATCGCCGTGGGCTTTTCCGCACCGCGGGACTCGGTGCCGGTGCGCTGGCGCTCGGCGCGGTCGCGACCGGCGTCACGGTCGGCGCGCACGACGCGGAAGCGTCCAAGGTGCCGGACGCCGACATCCTGAACTTCGCACTCAATCTTGAGTATCTCGAAGCGGAGTTCTACCTTCGCGCGGTTACCGGAGCCGGCCTCGACGCCAGCGAGGTGACGGGCGTCGGCAATCAGGGCAGCGTCACCGGCGGCTACCAGGTTCAGTTCAGCACGCCCGCGCTGCAGCAGTACGCGCAGGAGATCGCGCAGGACGAACACGCGCACGTCCTGTTTCTGCGCGCCGCACTCGGTGACGCCGCCATCGCGGAACCGACCATTGATCTCGTCAACAGCTTCAACAACGCGGCGATCGCGGCCGGATTGATCACCTCCGGCCAGACATTCGATCCGTTCGCGAGCGAGGCGAACTTCTTGCTCGGCGCGTTCATTTTCGAGGATGTGGGGGTGACCGCGTACCACGGCGCCGCGCCGCTCATCAAGAATCGCGCCTATCTGAGCGCTGCGGCAGGCATTCTCGGCACGGAAGCCTATCACGCCGCGGAAATCCGCGTTCTGATCCTACAGAACGGGCTCGCGCAGGCGGCGAACGCGATCTCCAAGGCGCGCGGGACGCTGGGCGGGGGTAAGGACCAGGGCCCGATGCGCGGCGGCGTCGCGGCCAAACGGGCGGCGGGGCAGAACGGGCGCGGGGTGGGGGGGGCCCCCGCTACCCAGCCACCGAAGCGACTGGGGGGATATCCTGAGTAATTCTCCTACACCAGATGGCGTAGTTCAAAGGTTTCCAAATCCCCGGGATTACGCGGCCCCTCTCCTGCCCTGTCGTGCCACGCTGACTACGGCGCGGTGGGTCCGCAGCCTTAGCTTCGGCGTCCCGAGCCGCCAGGCTAAACCTTGCGATCCGGACGCCCCGCCGGTTGGCCGCTTCCTTATCTAAAG
>CAXUIE010000133.1:4544-8660 GCA_964250825.1 uncultured Acidisphaera sp.
GTAAAGAACATCGTCTATCTCGGCGGCGCGGCCAACAACAACGGCTTCTTCCCCAATCTCCTGAACGGCAACATCAGCTAGGACCGGCGCGGCGCGGCGCCTTGCTATCGGGGGTGCCGTGCCAACGCTCCGCCGGACTGGATCGGGTCACGGTGCGATTGCTAGACTGGCTCGCATCACGGTCCCGCCCGGGGGATCGTCCATCGGGTGCCGGAGGTAGTGATGGCGGGCCAGCTTCCGACCTACGCGCTCTACGCGATCCGCTACGCGACGCGCGAGGCCCGCCGGGCCGACCACTTCATCGGCGGCGATCCGCATGACGGGCCGATGCCGATGGACTATTTCATCTGGGTCGCGGTCGGCCCGGAACGCGCCGTCGTCATCGACATCGGTTTCACCGCGGCGGTCGCCACCCAGCGCAAGCGAAACTTCCTGCGCTGTCCGATCGACAGCCTCAAGCTGGTCGGCGTCGATGCCGCGACGGTGCGCGACGTGGTCCTCACCCACATGCACTACGACCACGTGGGCAATTTCGCGCGCTTCCCAATCGCCGAGTTCCACCTGCAGGAGCCGGAGATGCACTACGCGACCGGACGGTACATGCGTTACGACCATCTCGCGCGCTCCTTCGAGGTGGAGGACGTGGTCGGCCTCGTGCGCCTCAATTTCGCCAAGCGGGTTAGCTTCCACACCGGCGACGCGGAGATGGCGCCCGGCATCACGCTGCACGCCGCCTACGGCCACTCGGCGGGGCTGCAATTCGTTCGGGTCCATACGGCGCGAGGCTGGGTGGTGGTCGCCTCCGACGTTACCCATTTCTACGAGAACCTGGAAACCGGGCGGCCGTTCACCGTCGCGTTCGATGTCGGCGGCATGCTGGAAAGCTTCGACAAGCTCCGTGCCGCCGCGCCGACGGCCGCGCACATCATTCCGGGCCATGACCCGGCGGTGATGCGCCGCTACCGCGCGCCGAGCCCCGAGCTCGACGGGATCGTCGTCCGGCTCGACCAGGAACCGCTAGACGTGCCGGCGTAGAAACTGGCCGAACGCCTCGAGCGTCGCCTCCGAGACATGGTGCTCGATGCCCTCCGCATCCTGTTCGGCCGCGTCGGATGGCACCCCAACGGCCAGCAATAAATCCACAACCACGCGGTGCCGCGCCCGCACGCGCCGGGCGAGGCTTTGCCCGGCTGCGGTGAGGAACACGCCGCGATACGGCTTCGCCTCGGCCAGCCCTTCGCGCTTGAGCCGGCCGATCGACTTGATGGCCGTGGCATGCGAAACGCCGAGCCGGCGGGCGATATCGGTGGGGCGCGCCTCCCCGTCCGAGGCCAGCAGATCCGAGATCAGCTCGACATAGTCCTCGAGCAGCGCCGCCGATTGCGCCGTGCGCGCCTTGCCGAACCGCTTCGCCTGGGTTGGTTCGGCGGGAAGCGCGGGAGAGGGTAGGGGCGTGTGCTGAGTCGGGGCCGCCACGGGCGCTCCTTGCTCATGCATTAGCGCAGACCTTGGCCCGACCGCCGATCTCGATCAAGTCGGGCCTCCGCCGAGGAGCGGCACGGGCAGCCCGGCCGTTTGCGCCAGCAGAACCATGTTGAGCGTCAGGACCAGCGTGGCGGCGGCGATCGCGGCCCAGCGCGTTGGGCGTCCCAGCGTGAACGCTCCCATGACGCTCCGATTGGCCGACAGCCGCAGCAGAGCGATCATGGGAACCGGGAGCATCAAGCTCAGCACCACTTGGCTCAGGATCAGCGCCTGGGTGGCGCCGACGCCGCATGCGACGACCACCAAGGCCGGGATCATGGTCAGCACCCGTCGAAGCCATAGCGGAATGCGGAAGCTCACGAAATCCTGCATGATCGCCTGCCCCGCCATCGTCCCCACCACGGAGCTCGACAGGCCGGACGCGAGCAAGGACAGCATGAACAGCCCGGCCGCGCCGTAGCCCATCAATGGCACCAGCGTGTGATAAGCGGTCTCGATGCTGGCGACCTCTGGGTGGCCGGATCGATGGAACATGACGGCGGCCATCGACATCATCGCCATGTTGACCAGCCCGGCGAGGCCGAGCGCTAGCAACACCTCCCAGTTCGAGAAGGACAGGATCTGCCGCCGCTCGGCGTCATTGCGCGCGGGCATGCGATCCTGCAAGAGGCTCGAGTGAAGATAGATCGCGTGCGGCATCACCGTCGCACCAATCACGCCCACCGCCAACGTCACGCTGTCCGGGCCGGCGAGCCGCGGCACGACGGAGTGAAACGCGACCGCCGCCCAATCCGGTGGCGCGATCAGCAACTCGGCCACGTAGCTGAGGCCGATCACGGCGACGAAGCCGCCGATCAGCAGTTCCATCGGTCGGAATCCTCGGCGCTGGAGCATCAGCATGGCGTAGGTCGCGACGAAAACGGCCAACAAGCTCGGCAGGAGCGGCCAGCCGAACAGGAGCGACAGCCCGACCGCGGCGCCAAGCGTCTCGCCGAGGTCGGTCGCCATCGCGGCGATTTCGCTCGCACCCCACATCGCGTACACAAGCGGTCGCGGAAAGCTCTCACGGCAGAGTGTGGCGAGGCTCCGCCCGGTCACGATGCCCAGCCGTGCCGAGAGGGCCTGAAACAGCATGGCGACCAAATTCGCCGCGACCACGACCCAGAGCAGCATGTAGCCGAACTGCGCGCCGCCCTGGATGTTCGTCGCGAAATTGCCGGGATCCATGTAGGCGATCGAGGCGATCACCGCCGGGCCGGCGAACGGCAGCATCGCGCGCATCCCGCGGCGCCGGCCCGACAACGCTTCCTGTCCGGCCAGCACTGTGCGGTCCGACAAGGATCTGCGGGGGACCACGGCCTCGCTCATCCCTGGGCCGCCCCTCCGCAATGCCGCTCGCACATAACGTAGCCTCGTCTACACTGGATTCAATTTTGGCGGGAGACGGCGGCTTTCAAGGCGCGGCGAGGAGGTTGGGTCTGTGGCGGGCGGCTAGGCCGTGCCGTCGCGCTGATGGATGAGCTTGGCGGCGGCCGGGGCGAAATAGGTGAGGATGCCGTTGCAGCCGGCGCGCTTGAACGCGGTCAGTGCTTCGATCACCGCCCGATCGTGGTCCAACCAGTTGTTGCCGACGGCGGCCATCAGCATCGCGTACTCGCCTGACACCTGGTAAGCGAAAGTCGGGACGCCGAACCGCTCGCGCACCCGCCGGATGATGTCCAAATACGGCATTCCGGGCTTGACCATGACCATGTCCGCCCCCTCCTGGAGATCGAGCTCGACCTCCCGGAGCGCCTCGTCGGTGTTCGCCGGGTCCATCTGATACGTCATCTTGTCGCCCCGCAGCGACTTGGCCGAACCGAGCGCGTCACGGAACGGACCATAGAAGGCCGAGGCATATTTCGCGGCATAGCTCATGATGCGGGTGTGGACGCGGCCCTCGGCGTCGAGGGCGGCGCGGATCGCGCCCACGCGTCCGTCCATCATGTCCGAGGGCGCGATCACGTCGATTCCGGCATGGGCTTGGTTGACGGCTTGGCGCGTGATGACGGCGAGCGTTTCGTCATTCGCCACGTAGCCTCCCCGGATCACGCCGTCATGCCCGTGGTCCGTGTAGGGGTCGAGTGCGACCTCGCCGACAAACCCGACGCCGGGGAACTCTTCCTTGAGCAGGCGGGCCGCGCGGCAGATCAGGTTGTCCGGGTTGGTCGACTCGGTTCCGTCGCCGTCCTTCTTCTCCGCCGGCGTCGCCGGAAACAGGGCGACGGCGGGAATGCCGAGCCTGGCTTGTGGCGCGACGTGCGCGGCCAGCCGGTCAAGCGTCACCCGCTGCACGCCTGGCATGGACGCCACGTCCGTCACAATGGCCCGCCCTTCGACCACGAACACCGGCCAGATCAGGTCGTCGACGGCCAGTCGGTGCTCCGCCACCAAACGCCGCGTCCAGGCATCGTGCCGATTGCGCCGCATGCGCGTGGTGGGAAAGCGGCCGACGGTCATGCCGACACTCCTGACTTATGAAGCCGCAGGATGACACGAACCGGGGGAAAGCGCGAGGTGTGGGAACGCGGCGGGAATGGTCGGAGCGGCGGGATTCGAACCCACGACCCCCAGTCCCCCAGACTGATGCGC
>CAXUIE010000134.1:0-8268 GCA_964250825.1 uncultured Acidisphaera sp.
CGCGGCCCGCCCCCGGCGCGGCGCGCCCCCCCCCCCCGGCCCCCCCCCCGGCCCCCCCGGCCACGCCGGTCAGACTACGGTCGCCACTGTTCCCGTCCCTGTTTCCCGACGTGCCGCCCGACGACCCCGTCGCTTACGAATTGTGGGTGCAGGAGTATGACACGCTAGGAGCTGGCGACATCGCGCCAAGCCAGCATTCGGCCGGGCCGGTCCTGAGCGTGCTCATGCTGACCGGCGACACCGACGCAGAGCGCGCCGTTCAGACGGCGGATAGCCTGCGGGCGCAGGCATACCCGCGCTGGGAGCTCTGCCTGTCGTGCCGGCTCTACTCGAGCTGGCCCAGTGAAATCCTTGGACGAATCGCCACCGATGAGCCCCGCGTCCGGCTGCTGGACAGCCCCGCCGGCGAGTCGCGCGCGGACGCGCGAAACCGCGCACTCCGGGCGGCGACGGGGGCGTTCATCGGCCCGCTCGACCCCGGCGACATCTTGGACCCGGCGGCCCTGCTGGCCGTAGCGGATGCGCTGCAAGCTGATCCGGAAGCACTCGTCGTGTTCACCGATGAGGACCGCGCGGGGCTGGACGGTCAACGCGATCGGCCGTGGTTCAAGCCGGACTACAGCCCGGATGCCATGTTGGCGGGCAACGCGATCGGGCGGCTGGCGCTGTTCGACGCCAAGCTGCTGGAACGCCTAGGCGGGTTCAGACCGGCATCGTCGCCCCAGGAAGAATATGATCTTTCGTTGCGCGCCACAGCCGCGGCTAGCGCGGGGCGCGTGCGGCACGTCCCCGCCATCCTATGCCATCGCGGCGCGGCGCCGGGCGACTGGCCCGTCTCGTCCGAGGCGCTCGATCGCGGCGCGCCGATGCTCGACGTCCTTCCGGGCTGCGCATGGCCACGCGTGAGGCCACGCCTGCCGGACCCGGCGCCGCTCGTAACCATCATCATTCCGACGAAGGACCGCGCGGAGCTGCTCTCCACTTGCACCTCGGGCGTTTTGAATGGGACTGACTATCCGGCGACCGAACTGCTGATCGTCGACAACGGGAGCGCCGAGCCGAGCGCTGTGGCGCTGTTGGCCGATCTCGCGGCCGATCCTCGCGTGCGCGTGCTGCGCGAGCCCGGGCCGTTCAACTTCGCGGCCATGAACAATGTCGCGGCCCGGGCCGCACGTGGCGCGCTTCTGACGCTGCTCAATAACGACATCGAGGTAAGCGATCCGGGTTGGCTCCAGGAAATGGCGGCGCACGCGATGCGCCCGGATGTCGGGCTCGTCGGGGCGCGCTTGCTTTACGGGGACCGCACGTTGCAGCACGGCGGGATGATGCTCGGTCCGGACGGGGGAGCCACCCACGTGCTGCGCGGGGCGGCCCCCGATGATCCCGGCTATGGCGGCCAACTCGCCTGCACCCGGGATTTGGCGGCGGTGACTGCCGCGTGCTTGACGATCAGGCGGGAGATTTGGCAGCAGGTCGGCGGGATGAACGAGGCGTTGCCCGTGACCTGGAACGACGTGGACTTATGCCAACGCGTCAGGGCGCGCGGTTTGCGGGTTGTCTGGACGCCCTTCGCGACGTTGCTGCACCTTGAGGGGGAGACGCGCGGGATCGATGCAGCCAGTGCGGAGCGGCAAGCCGGCTTCCTAGAGAACCAGGCCCGTTACCGCGCGGCCTGGGGCCAAGCCGCCGATGAGGATCCGTTCCTCAATCCCAACCTTGTCGCCACCGATCATCAGCTCTGCTTGGCTCCCCCACGCCGGCCGCGCGTGTGGCAGAATCCGGCGTCAGCACATGGCTGACGGGGCGTTTCCCGCGCCTGCCTCATGGGACACGCAACGCTCGGACATGGCGGACCCGGTGCCTGAGAACGTCGTGTACTGGCTCAAGGGCGAGCGCGTCCAGAATTTTGGTGATTTCACTGCGGCTTTCCTGATGCACCGGCTGTTCGCGCCGGAACTGGTTCCCGTCGCCGCGATCTACCTGCTTGGCAGCGCGCTCGCCGATTTCACCGTGCCGCCGGCGGCCGAGCCGGGCAACGAGACAGCGAGTGGCCGAGTGATCTATTGGGGCTGCGGTTTGCGCGACGAAGCCGGCCTGCCCGACTTGCTGCGACCCGCGGCCGATATCCTCGCCGTGCGGGGACCGCTCACGCGCTCCGTGTTGAAACTCGGCGAATCCGTCCCGATCGGCGATCCGGGGCTGCTTTTGCCCGTCCTGCATTCCGCGCCCGAGGCTCCGCCCCACGGCGCCGTGCTTGTGCCCCACTTTCATGAGCAACGGCCGGACTCGGCGTTGATCGAGCTGTCCGGCTGCGATCGGGTGTTGCGACCTAATCTCTCGAACGACGTTGGCGCGATCGGGGAGTTCCTGGATCGCCTGCTTGGCGCCGAATTCGCCCTTTGCGGCTCCTTGCACGCCGCGATCGCCCGCGCGGCCTATGGCCGCCCCTTCGCTTATTGGGACGGCGGCACGGTCGATCTGCCGTTCAAGTGGCAGGACTTTTCCGCATCAGTGAGCGTCCCTTGCGAGTTTCACACTCATGTGGAGGCTGCGCGGGAGCATTGGGCTTTGGATGTAGCGCCGCGACTGCGGCTGCCGGCGCTTTGGCCGCTTCTCGCCGTCGCACCCTTTCCGGTGCAGCCCGACGCATTCCTGCGAACGGTGGCGTGGGATGTGGACCGGCTCGGGCCGGACGCCTTGCGTGCGCCGGCGTCGTTTCATGTTGGCCGCCGTCTCGCCCTCGCTCGGTGGACTCGCACGCGCGAGATTGTCCATGATCTGCGCTCGACGGTGTGCGACCAGGCCCAGTCGGCGGACCGGTTGCAAGCGGCATTGAGCGAGCGGGCGAACGATCTCGCGCAACTGCGCCGGCAACGCGACGGAGAGATGGCGCAGTTCCGGCAGGAAGCCGTGCGGTTTCGCGAGGAAGCCGCGCGGTTCTCCGAGGAGCTTGCGATCATGCGGTCCGAGCGCGACGACACCTGGGGGCACGTGGCGCAGCTCGACCGCCGGATCGGCGAGCAGGCCACGCACGAGCGGCACTTGTTGCGCCTGCTCGCGGAACGCGCCGAGGATTGGGAGCGGGCGCACCAAGCGCTGGACGCCCGCGCACGGGACGTTGCGCGGCTTGAAGCCGCCTACAACGAGGCGACGAACTCGGCCAGTTGGCGGCTGACCTCTCCACTTCGGGCGATCAGCCGCGACACGCCCTCTGGTGCGACGGCCGCTTTCCGCCGGGCGGCACGCCTTGCGGCGGTGCTGGCCCGGGGCAAGCTTCCCGACCAGCTGCGCCGCCGCCGCCGCAAGCAGGCGGAGATTGTCGCCCTACAGGCCTGCCCGTTGTTCGACGAAGCCTTCTACCGCGCGCAACATCCCGCGATCACGCCCGGGTCGTACGCGGCTGCCGCGCATTATGCGCTGGTTGGCGCCTATGACGGCTCCATGCCGAACGCTTATTTCGATTCCCATTGGTATTTCGGCCGTTACCCCGACGTCGCGCGGGCAGGCGAGAACCCACTGCTGCATTGGCTTGGCGCCGGTGTTTTCGCCGGTTACGACCCCAACCCGCTGTTCGACACGGATTGGTATTGCCGGCGTAATCCCGACGTGACCGAGTCGGGTCTCGACCCGCTGTCACACTGGATCGCGAAGGGCGCTGCCGAATTGCGCGATCCCAACCCGATGCTGGACGCGCGCGCGTACTTGATCGAGTACCCGGCCGCAAGAGACAGCGGGCTCGATCCGTTGCTGCATTGGTGGCGCAACGGCGGCGTCCCGGGCGTCAATCCGCATCCGTTGTTCGACAGCGCTTGGTATCGCTCAGAGCACGGATTGCCGAAAGCCGCCGACCCGCTGGCGCACTGGCTCGCGCACGGGCGGGCAGCGGGCATGCGGACCTCACCGATCATCCAACCCGGCCTTGATCCGGCCGAACTGGCGTTTCCGTCCTCGGCCGATCCAGCCGTGACCATCATCATCCCGGTCTACGGGCATTACGCGGATACGGTGCGTTGTCTTTACTCGGTGCGCGCCAACAGCGGCGACGCCGCGCGCTACGAGGTTATCGTCGCCGACGACCATCCGAACAACCCCACCGTCCCTCTCTTGGAAGAGCGCGTCCCTGGCATCCGGTGCCTGCAGAACCCGCGAAATCTCGGCTTCCTGCGCAATTGCAACGCGGCCGCGGGTGTGGCGAGGGGCCGCTACCTCGTTTTCCTCAATAACGACACCGTCGTTCATTTAGGCTGGCTCGACGCCTTGGTGCGGTTGGCCGACGAGGATCCGGCCGTGGCGATGGTGGGCTGCAAGCTGCTGAACCCGAACGGGACGCTGCAGGAAGCAGGCGGCATGATGCCGCGCGACGGCTGGGGCACGCCGTATGGCGCCGACGACGATCCGGGCAAGCCCGAGTACAACTTTGTCCGAGACGTTGATATCGTGATCGGCGCCTGCTTTCTCGTGCGCCGCGAGACGTTCGAACGCCTCGGCGGCTTCGATGATCGTTACGCTCCCGCGTTTTACGAGGAGTTCGACCTGGCGTTCGCATTCCGCAACGCGGGAATGCGCGTGCTTTATCAGCCGGCGAGCGTGGTCACGCATCACGGCAGCACGTCATATGGCGCGGAAACACGCGACACGCAGAGCCTGATCAACCACGGCAAGTTCTGCGCCAAATGGCGCACTGCCCTCGTCTCGCAGCCGGCGCGCGCGGTTCCCGAGTTCCGCCGGCGCGAACCGGCGCCGAGTGCCGGCACGATGCTCATCATCGATGACGGCGTGCCACGCTGGGACCGCCATGCCGGCGCGCTGACGATTAAGCAGTACATCGGCCTGTTGCGATCGATGGGCTTCAAGATGGTGTTCTGCCCGGCGCGCGACCTCGCACCGCACCAACCCTACACGCGACTGCTTCAGCAGGAGGGCGTGGAGGTGCTGCATGCGCCGGAAACGCTGCGTGCATGGCTTGCGCGCAACGGGAGCTTCGTTGATTACGTCTGGACGGCGCGGCCCGACATCACGGGCCCGGTGCTTCGATTGCTTCGCGAGAGAACCACCGCGCTGATTTGGTATTACACCCACGATTTGCACTACCTTCGCGAACGCCGGCGATGGGAACTCGATGGAGACGCCCGCTCGCTTCGGGAAAGCAATCGGCTTAGGCGGCTTGAGCACGCGATTTTCGCCGGGGTCGACCTGGTCATGACGCCGAGCCGCGATGAAGCGGACATCATCCGGGCCGAAGTTCCGGCCGCTCGGGTGCATGTCATACCGCCCTACCTGTACGACGCAGCACCCGCGCCGCGGGCCCCGGCGCCGTTCTCCGAGCGGGACAGCGTCATTTTCGTGGGCGGCTATCTGCATCCTCCGAACGTCGACGCAGCGCTCTGGCTGGCGCGGGAGATCATGCCGCTCGTCTGGCGCGATGTGCCGGAAGCGCGCCTGCTCGTTGTCGGGGCCGATGCCACGCCGGAACTGCTGGCGCTTGCGGGGCCGCGCGTGGACGTGACGGGCTTCGTGCCCGACGTGCAGCCGCTGTATGACCGGGCGCGTATCTCGGTGAACCCGCTGCGCTACGGCGCGGGGGTGAAGGGCAAGATCGTCGCGAGCCTCGCGGCCGGCGTGCCGGTTGTCACGACGCCGATCGGCAACGAGGGGATCGGTCTGCGGGACGGCGTTGAGGTTTTGATCGGGGAGGATGCTCCAGCGATCGCCGCCCGGATCGTCGCACTCTGGCGCGATCCCGCGCGGTGCGCCGCGATCGCGCAAGCGGGGCGGGCCGTGCTGGAGCGATACAGCGTGGCCGCGGGCCGGGCCGCGCTGAACGAGGTGATGGACGATGCGCCCGCCCAGGCGCGGTCGACGGCGGCGGCGGCCCAGTGAGCGAAACCGAGTTGTCGCTTCTCGTGGATTTGCGTCCTTGTTACGAAGCGTTCGCCGGCATCCCGCAAGAGATGCGCGTGCTCGTGCGGATGTTCTCGGAAATGGGGCTTCGCCGGCTCGGGGGCTTGGCGTCCGGCATCCATTTCGCGGCTCCCATGCGGACGCGTCGGGCACGGCAGACCGCGTTCGAACGGACCCTCGAGCAGACGCGCAACCTGATCAGCCAAGACACCAAGCGCCACCACGCGCCGCCGGGCATGGGGTTGTTGCTGCCGGGCTTCCTGCGCCGGCGCATGCACCACGTGTCCGCCATCGCAACGACGCTGGCCGGCGGCGAGACGCTCGATCTGCGCATCGACCCAGCGCTGTTCGAGGATTTCCTTTGGATGAAGCTGTTCGAAAAAACGCTGTCGGCGGCGGATCGCGGGCTGCTGCGCCGCATGGAGTTTTTCGCGACAAGGCTCGGCCACGAGAACGCCCGCTCGCTTTCGCTGCTGCCGCCCTTGTTCCAGCGCCGGGTGGACACGACCGGCTGGGACGTGTTCTTCGCGGCCACCGTCTCGCCCTACCGGCTGTCGCCCGGAACCTCGATGATGATCAGGTACTACGACGCGCTGCCGCTGCTGAGCCCGCACACGATCGGCGAGCCGTGGCCGCACGCTAATAGTCATGCGGTCATGCTCAAGCGCAACATGGACGAGGGCGCGCACTTCTATTGCGATAGCGAGCCGGTGCGCGAGGACCTGCTGGCGTTGTTCCCCGAGGCCGAGCGCCGCGTCCACACGATCCCGGCGCTGATCGCGCCCGAGTATCGGCCGGACGTGCGTCCGTTGAACGAGCTCAAGGGGCTGCTGCGGCGGCGGGCGAGCCCGGATACGGCGAGCGCGGGGCGACGCGAGGCGTCCGGAGCCGAGCTGCCCCGCTTGTTCATGGCGGTTTCCACCTTGGAGCCGCGGAAGAACTATCTCCTGCTGTTTCGCGCCTTCGAGTTGGCGCGGCGCATGACCGCCGAGCCGATCCAGCTCCTGGTCGTCGCCAATCCGGGGTGGCGCAGCGCCGCCGAGCTCAAGGAGCTGAAACTACTAGTGGCCGAGGGCGCCTACCACGTGGCCGGCGTGCCGATCGCGGAGCTTCGGATCATGTATTCCATGGCGCACTGCGTGATCGCGCCTTCTCGCGCCGAAGGCTTCGACCTGTCGGGGGTTGAGGGCATGGCTTGCGGCGCCCCCCTGGTGGCGAGCGACATCCCGGTCCATCGCTGGGTGTACGGCGATGCCGCCGAGTACTTCGATCCATACGACGAGCACGCGCTCGCGGCGATCATCGCGCGCCTGGCCGCGCTGCCGCGCGAATCGGGCAAGCTCGCGGACATGCGCGACCGCGGCCTGCGGCGAAGCGCGCTTTATACGGCGGAGGCGTTGTCGCCTCGCTGGAGCAAGGCGATCAGCGACGCCCGGCTCAATCCAGCCCGGTTGCCGCGTGAAAAAGACGCCTGAGGCCGACACGGCCCGGATAAGCCAAGGCCCCGATCGGCCGTCGGCTGCCGGATTTATGGACAACTTCGTAGTCCTCCGCGCGTTCGCCGCGCTGGTCATTATCTACGGCAATGACTGGATGCTGTCCGACCTGCCCGGACCCGGCTTCTGGGGCGTCCCGATCGCGTATCTCGGCTACGACCTGTCGTTCAGTATCAGCGGCTATCTCCTGACCGCGAGTTGGGATTGCAACCCGGTGCCTGCTCGCTTTCTCGCGAGCCGCCTCACGCGCGTGCTGCCCGGGCTTTTCGTGTCGGTCATCGCGACGGCGTTCGTGCTAGGTCCGTTGTGCACGACGCTTCGCTTGCGACAGTATCTCGCGAACCACGCGACCTATCGATACTTGGAGAACGCCCTGCTGTACCGGCATCTCTGGCTGCCCGGAGCGTTCACCGGACAGCCGAGCGCGGGCGAGGTCAATCCGGTGTTGTGGAGCCTGGTGCCGGGGGCGCTGTGCTGCGCGTCCCTGCCTGTCCTCGCGAGCCTGCCTTGGAGACTTCGGTTCGCCGCGCTCGGGATCGCGGCGATTGGGTGCGGGGCGGCAAGCCTTGATCTGCAGCAAGGCATCGACGGCGCGCCTGCCGTATTTCTGGAGGTCAGCGTTCCCGACCTCCTGGGCGTCGTGCCGTTTTTCGCCCTGGGCGCCCTGCTGCGGACCGTCGAGCTTCGCTGGCCGAGGATCTATCGCGCCGACTGCGCCCTGCTCTGCTATGCCGCCAACTGGATCGTGGCAAGCTGGTATGATGGGTGGACGATCCCGGTCACCGCTATCACCTTGCCCTACATGGCGATCTGCTTTGGGCGCCTCTCCTTGCCGGTGCTGCGACGGGTCGCCGGTACCGTCGATCTGTCG
>CAXUIE010000134.1:8278-8536 GCA_964250825.1 uncultured Acidisphaera sp.
CTTGTTCCTGTACGCGTTCCCGATTCAGCAAACCATGCGCGCGCTGATGCCCGCCGGTTCGCCTTACATCGTTCCCGCCGCGTTGGCGCTGACCTTCGCGGCCGCCTTTCTTTCGTGGCGGTTCGTCGAGCAACCGGCCCTGGCGTGGAAGCGTCCGCTCGCCGAATGGCTGGGCGCGGGGATGTGGAGAGCGTTGCCGTGATAGGCCCCCGGCCGCACCGGAACAATTTCGATTTCCTCCGCTGCGTGGCCGCGATC
>CAXUIE010000135.1:0-1655 GCA_964250825.1 uncultured Acidisphaera sp.
CCCCCCGGGGGGGCGGGGCGGCCCCCCCCCGCCGCCCTGCGGCGGGAGGGCGCGCTGGTCGCGTTCGGCACGGAGACTGTGTATCAGCTCGGCGCCGACGCCACCGACGCCGGGGCGGTCGCGCGGGTGTTCGCCGCCAAGGGACGGCCGCACTTCAATCCGCTGATCTGCCACTACCCGGATGCCGCGAGCGCGTTCGCCCACGTTCAGCCCACCGCGGCGGCGCGCCTGTTGGCGGCGCGATGCTGGCCGGGGCCGCTCACCCTGGTCCTGCCCCGCGCCCCTGGCTGCCCGGTGGCGCTGCTCGCTGGCGCCGGGCTCGACACGATTGCGGTGCGCGTGCCGGCCCACCCCGTCGCCCTTGCCTTGCTGCGGGCCGTCGGACGGCCGGTCGCGGCCCCCTCGGCCAACCGCTCGGGCGAGGTCAGCCCAACCACGGCGGCGCATGTGCTCGATGGTCTCGGCGGGCGGATCGCGGCGGTGCTCGATAGCGGCCCCTGCCAGGTCGGCGTCGAATCAACCGTGCTCGACCTCACGGGAGCCCAGCCCTTCCTGCTCCGTCCGGGCGGGACGACCGTGGAAACCATCGAAGCGCTGCTGGGGCCGGTGTCCCGCCCAATCCCGCACGCGACGGCGGGCGGGAAGCGCACGCTTCGGTCGCCTGGCCTCCTCGTGTCGCACTACGCGCCGAGCCTGCCCGTGCGCCTTCATGCCGACAACGTCGCGGCCGACGAGGCGCTGCTCGCGTTCGGCCCCGCCCTGTCGGGCGCGGGAGCGAGCTTCGACCTCAGTATCAGCGGTGATCCGACGGAAGCGGCGGCCCGGTTATTTGAGGGGATGCGCGCCTTGGACGCGATCGGGCGCACCCTGGGTTTTAGCGGTATCGCCGTCATGCCGATCCCCGCGCAGGGCCTCGGCCTCGCGATCAACGACCGGTTGGAGCGCGCCGCCGCGCCGCGGGACGCGGGACCGGCTCAGTAACCCACGTTGTTGGCGAGGTGCTCGCGCCAGCTCTTGGAGGCCGCCGGTTCAAACGCGCGGCCGGTGGCGGTGTCGATGATCTCGGGCTCGCAGTCCGGGCGGTGCTTCACCGCCGCGCGCACGTGCTCGAGCGCTTCCTCCGACGTGTCGAACGTTCCAACGGCCTTGCCCTCCATGCGCACCTCGAACGGCATGCTCGCCTCCCGGATTGTCGTTAGGATGGTAAAGCCCGGCCCGCGCCCCGGTTGCCTGCCGCTCGAAGGAGCCGCCATGCCCGACAACGTCATTCCCTCCGGCACCCCCTCCGTCGTTCCGGTCCTGCTCGAAGCAATCCGCGCGATCGTGGGGGAGCGCGGGATGCTGACCGCCCCGGCCGACACCGCCCCTTACGCCGAGGACTGGCGGCGCCTCTATCAGGGCCGCACCCCGGCCGTGGTTCGCCCCGCCGACGCGGAGGAAGCGGCGGCGGTGGTGCGGCTTTGCGCCGAAGCGGGGGTCCCGCTCGTGCCGCAGGGGGGCAACACGTCGATGGTGGGCGGCGCGACGCCGTCGGCTACGGGCGACGAGATCGTGCTCAGCCTGTCTCGCATGAACCGGGTGCGCGCGGTCGACCCGGTGGACCTGACCATGACGGTGGAGGCCGGCGTGCCGCTCAAGGTCGCGCAGGACGCGGC
>CAXUIE010000135.1:1665-8479 GCA_964250825.1 uncultured Acidisphaera sp.
GCGCTTGCCGCCGAGGCCGGTGCGCTCGATCGCGGACGCGGCGGCGGAGGCCGGCTGCCTCCTGCCGCTGTCGATCTCGTCGGAAGGCACGGCGCAGATCGGCGGCGTGCTCGCGACCAACGCTGGCGGCAACAACACGCTGCGCTATGGCAACGCGCGCGACCTGGTGCTCGGGCTCGAGGTGGTGCTGCCGGACGGGATGGTGTGGGACGGGCTCAGGCGGTTACGCAAAGATAACACCGGCTATTGCCTGCGTCAGCTGTTCGTCGGCGCGGAGGGCACGCTCGGCATCATCACGGCCGCCGTGCTGAAGCTGGCGCCCCGGCCGCGCGAGGTGGAAGTGGCGCTCTGCGCGGTCCCGTCGCCAGAGGCCGCGCTCGCCCTGTTCGGCCGATTGCAGGCGCACGACCCGGCATCCGTCCATGCCTTCGAGTACATGAACGACACCGGCATGGGGCTGGTGCTCCGGCACATCCCCGGCGCGGTCATGCCGCTTTCGGAACGCGCCCCGCACTACGCGGTTGTGGAACTCGCCACCCCCCGCCCGCAGGCTGGGCTGCGCGCCGCGATGGAGCAGGTGCTGGAGGCGGCACTCGGGGACGAGGTCGTGCTCGACGCCGTGATCGCAGAAACCGACGCGCAACGCGCGGCGATCTGGCGGCTTCGCGAGGAGCACGCCGAAGCGCAGAAGCGCGAAGGCGCCTCGGTCAAGAACGACGTATCCGTCCCGGTGTCGCACGTGCCGGAGTTGATCCGCCGCGCGACCGACGCGTGCGCGGCCCTGATCCCCGGCTTGCGGGCCGTGCCGTTCGGCCACATGGGCGATGGCAACATCCACATGAACTTCGAGCAGCCCGAGGGCGCCGACCCCGCGTGGTTCCTGGCGCAGGATCACGCGATCATGGATGCGGTGAACGGCGTGGTGCGCGAGCTCGGCGGCAGCTTCTCGGCCGAGCACGGGGTCGGCAAGCTGAAACCCTACATGATGCCGGATTGGCGTGGCGGGGCCGAGCTCGCGGTCATGCAGCGGATCAAGCAGGCCCTCGACCCGAGAGGGATCATGAACCCGGGGAAGGTGCTGCCATAGTGCTGGCCACCGTTCGCGACTGAGCCAGCCAGGCGAGCGTCGCCGCAAGCCCGTCGCGGAGCGGCGTCAGCCCCCGCACTCCAAACGCCGCCTTTGCGCGGCTGGGCGAGCCGACGGAATGCCGGATGTCTCCCGCGCGCGCCGGCCCGTGCCGGACGCTTAGGGATTTTCCGGCCAGCCCGGCGATCTCGCGCCCGAGATGGAGGATGGATATCGCCTCTCCCGTGCAGACGTTGAACACCTCCGGCTGCAGCGCCCTAGGGCGATCGAGCGCGCGGGTAAGCGCCTGGACGACGTCAGCCACGTAGACGAAGTCGCGGGTTTGCAGCCCGTCGCCGAACACGTCGATCGGTTCACCGCTCGCGAGGCGGTCGCAGAAGATGGAGATCACCCCCGAATATGGCGATAGCGGGTCCTGCCGAGGCCCGTAAACATTGAAGAACCGCAAGCCCGTGGTCGGGACGCCGTGCACGCGCGTGGCGACCGCCGCGTGCAGCTCGCACCCGTACTTGTCCGCGCCATAAGCTGACAACGGCCGCTTGGCGGCGTCCTCGTCGAGGGGCAGGTCCTGGCCGTCGCCGTAAACCGCGGCCGAGGAGGCGTAGACAACGGGCACGGGGTGCGCCCTCACCGCGTCCAGCAGCACGACCGTTCCGGTGAGATTGACGCGATGAGTGCCGACCCAGTCCCGCATGCCGCGCTCGACGGAGGCGATCGCGGCCAGATGAAAGCAAGCGCCGACGCCATCGACCGCCCGGGCCACGGCCGCCCGGTCCGCCACGTCGCCCGCGATGAGTTCGACGTCGGGCGAAAGGTTGGAGCGAGACCCGGAGGAAAGGTCGTCGAGAACACGGACGCGCCGCCCCGCGCGCAGGAGCGCGTCGCACAGATGCGAGCCGATGAACCCGGCGCCTCCGGTGACCAGCACCGTGTCCGTC
The DNA here is from genome assembly GCA_964250825.1 of uncultured Acidisphaera sp. Lineage (GTDB taxonomy): Bacteria > Pseudomonadota > Alphaproteobacteria > Acetobacterales > Acetobacteraceae > CAVWQV01. Next base: position 3,691 of record CAXUIE010000135.1, read on the forward strand.
ATGGCCGGCGCGCCAGCCTTCCTGTCGGGCCAGACCGGCAGGAGCTATTCGGCGTCGGAAGCGACGGAACCGGCCAGCGTGCCGCCATCGATCACGATGGTTTGGCCGGTGATGAACCGCCCGGCGGGGGCGGCGAGCATGACCGCCGCACCCGCGATCTCGTCCGGCTCGCCGATGCGCTGCAAAGGCGTGGTCCGCGTGCGCTTGCGGTAGTTCTCCGGGTTCTCCCAAAGCGCGCGGGCGAAATCGGTGCGGATCAGCCCCGGCGCGATGCAGTTGGCGCGGACGTTGCGCGGACCCCATTCCACCGCGAGGCACCGCGCCAGCTGCATGTCGGCGGCCTTGGAGATGCCATAGGTCCCGAGCGTGGCCGAGCCGATGAAGCCGCCGATCGACGAGATGATGGTAATGGACCCGCCGCCGCGCTCGACCATGATCGGGGCGACCATGTTCGCCATCCACAGATTGCTGCGGACGTTGGTGCCCATCACGCGGTCGAACGCCTCGTCGGAGATCCCGGCGGACGGCCCGTAGTACGGGTTGACGGCCGCGTTGCACACCAGGATGTCGATGCCGCCCCAATGGGCGACGGTCTTGCCGACCAGCGCCTGCAATTCCTCCTTGCGCCCGACGTGGCAGGGTATGACGGTCGCATCGCCTCCCTTGTCGGCGATGCCCTTGGCGACCGCCTCGCAGGCATCCGCCTTGCGGCTCGAGATCACCACCTTGGCGCCGTGCTCGGCCATGCGCTCGGCGATGGCGCGGCCGATGCCCTTGCTGGAGCCGGTAACGACGGCGACCTTCCCGGTGAGATCGAACAGCGACGACATTGGCGTTCTCCCGTGACGGCCCCCGCCCCGCGGGCGGCTTGCCGGTGCCCATACCCGCCAGTATGGTTGACCAAAGCAATTCGTCAAACCGTCACGCCCGCTGCCATGGCGGTCGGAAACACGCCAGGAAACGATCAACGAATGCGAGCCGCGCCGCGATCCGTCTACCGCCATGCCCAGATGTCGCGCTTGCTGGCGCCATCCAGCATCGCCGTGCTCGGCGCATCGACCCGCGCGGGCGCGTTTGGCGAGCGCGCGCTCAACAACCTCAAGCAGTTCGATGGCCGGGTCTACCCGGTGAACCCGCGCTACGACGAGGTGGGCGGGCTCAAATGCTACCCGAACGTTGCCGCGCTGCCCGAAGTGGTCGATTGCGCGGTGATCTGCGCGGCGCGCGAGGCGGTCGAGGACATCGTCGTGCAATGCGCCGCAGCCGGGGTCGGCGGGGCGATCATCTTCGCGTCCGGCTATGCGGAGGTCGGGCTGCCGGAGCGGGTCGCTCAACAGGAGCGGCTGGCGGCGATTTCCCGCGAAAGCGGGATGCGCATCATCGGCCCGAACTGCATCGGCACGGTGAATACCCGGCGCGAATGCGTCATCACCTTCATGACGTTGGCGCCGCCGCCGCTGATCGGGCGTCGCAACATCGGCCTGGTGAGCCAATCGGGCGCGCTCGGCTTCTCGCTGGGACAGGCTTCGGCGCGGGGCGTGTCGTTCAGCCACCTGCTCACCTCGGGCAATAGCTGCGACATCGATATGTCCGATTTCGTCTCGTACCTCGCCGACGACCCCGACTGCACCACCATCGCCTGCGTGTTCGAGGGCTCTGCCAATCCCGAGCGGTTGCTGCAGGCCGCCGAGATCGCCTGGCGGAACGACAAGCCGCTGGTCGTGTTCAAGATCGCCAAGGGCGAGCACGGCGCGGCGGCGGCGATGTCGCACACCGGGTCGCTCGCCGGCACCCACGCAACCTACCAGGCGGCGTTCAAGCGGGCGGGAATCGTGCTGGTCGAGGATTACGAACGGTTGATCGACACGGCGACCTTTTTCGCCAAGGCCGGCGAGCCGTCCGGCCCAGGCGTCGCGGTGCTCGCGACCTCGGGCGGGGCGGCGATCATGGCGGCCGACTGCGCAGAGGAGCGCGGCGTCCCCTTGCCGCAGCCGCCGCCGGAGATGAAGGCGCTCCTCGAGAAACACATCCCGGATTTCGGCGTGGCCGGCAACCCGTGCGACGTGACGGCGCAGGTCATCAACGCGCCAGAATCGCTGGGCGCCTGCGCCAGCGCCCTCCTTGGCCACCAGCCATACGCCGCGATGGTGTTTCCGCAGGCCTACGCCAGCGTGGCCGGCGTCGACCGGATTCCGGTCTTTGACCAACTCGGCCGCGACTTCGGCAAGATGATTTGCCAAATCTGGACCAACGAATGGCTGGCGGGTCCGGCCGTGCAGCCGATCGAGGAGGCCGACAACCTCGCGTTCTTCCGCTCCATGGACAACTGCTTCGCCACCCTCGCGGCCTGGCATTGGCGCGCGGGATTGCGCCGGAACCCACGCGAAACGCCCGAGCAGCTGGTGGCGGGAGCGGATCGCGCGCGGGCTGGCGCCTTGATCGAGGCGGCGACGACCAAGGCGCTGACCGAGCGCGAGGCCAAGGAAGTGCTGGCCTGCTACGGCGTGCCGGTGGTGGGCGAGAAGCTGGTGAACAGCGCCGACGAGGCGGCGGCGGCGGCCGAGGCGCTCGGGATGCCGGTCGTGCTCAAGGCCGAAAGCCCCGACCTGCCGCATAAGACCGAAGCCGGGGTGATCCGGCTCAACCTGCGCAGCGCCGCCGAGGTGCGCGACGCCTACACCGTCATCATGGACCGCGCCAACGCCGTCGTTCCGAAGCCACGGGTCAACGGCGTGCTGGTGCAGCCGATGGTGCCGCAAGGCGTGGAGATGGTGGTGGGCGGCCGCGTCGATCCGCTGTTCGGCCCGTTGGTCGTTGTCGGGCTCGGTGGGATCCTGGTCGAACTGATGAAGGACACGGTGCTGGCGCTCGCACCCGTGGGACACGATGAGGCGTTGGGAATGCTGCGGCAGCTGAAGGGTGTGAAGCTGCTGCAAGGATTCCGCAATCTTGCCGCCGTCGACATGGACCAGCTCGCCGATGTGATCTGCCGCGTGTCGCACTTCATGGCCGACCAGCGAGAACTCGTCGCCGAGCTCGACGTCAATCCGCTCATCTGCGCCGGCGACCGGATCACCGCCGTCGATGCGCTCATCGTGAGAGCGTGACCATGGGCGCTGCCCTTCAGACACAAGAGCCGCCGCTGCTGCGCGACGATCGCGGCACGGTCGCCTGGCTCACGTTGAACCGCGCCGCCGCCCGCAACGCGCTTTCGGTCGACCTGATGACGGCATTCGAGGACGGGCTGGAGGCGGTCGCCGCCGATCGCGGGGTCCATGTCGTCGTGATCGCGGGCGCCGGCCCGGCGTTCTGCGCCGGGCACGATTTGCGCGAAATCCGCGCCAACCCAGGCCGGGAGGCCTACGCGGCGTTGTTCGCGCAATGCTCGCGCCTCATGCAGCGGATCGTCGCGCTGCCGAAGCCGGTGATCGCGCGGGTGCATGGGGTCGCGACGGCGGCGGGATGCCAGCTGGTCGCCACCTGCGACCTCGCGGTGGCCGCCGAAACCGCGCGCTTCGCGACCCCCGGGGTCAACATCGGCTTGTTCTGCTCGACGCCGATGGTGGCGCTGTCGCGCGCGGTCGGCCGCAAGGCCGCGATGGAGATGCTACTCACCGGCGACCTGATCCCTGCCGCCGACGCCCGGGCGCTCGGCCTCGTCAACCGCGTCGTGCCCGAGGACTTGCTCGACGAAGCGGTCCAGGCGCTCGCCGAGCAGATCGCCGGCAAGAGCCCGCTCACGGTCGCGATCGGCAAGGAAGCGTTCTATCGGCAGGCCGAGATGGATCTGGCGGGCGCCTATCGCTACACGAGCGAGGTGATGACCCGCAACATCATGGCCCGCGACGCCGGCGAGGGTATCAACGCGTTCCTCTCCAAGCGCCCGCCGGTGTGGAGCGGGACGTAAGCGAGGTCGATGGGGCGTGCGCCCGTTCCACGCCCGTCCTATCTGGATCGTTGCGACTACCTCGGGTTCATCCACGGTGCCCGGCGCTGGCGAAGCCAGGACGGACAGCGTTTGTATGAATGGGACGAGATGCATGGCGAGATCGAGGTGTATAATCGCAGGGGCAGGCACTTGGGTGTATTGGACCCGTCAGGCAAATTGATCGCTGGTGCCGTGCCTGGGAGAACGATCGATGTCTAGTTCGGTCACGCGTCAGACGTTTATGGACCTGTACGCGTCCGGTCGGGCGTCGGCCGCCGAAATCGACGATTTCATCGACCACTGGCATAACGACTCGATTGCCCGGCCAGACGACAGGGTTCCGCTGGAGGCCTTTCTGGGCATGACGGCTGCCGAGTACGAGGCGTGGGTGCACGATGCGTCCGCGCTGCCGGCTATTCTTCGCGCCCGCCGCCGATAGCACCGGATTTTTCGAGAAGCTTAATGGCGATCTCGAAGGCTTGCGCCTCTCACATTAAGTGACCGACATGCAAGACCCTTACGTCACCCTGGGTGTGGAGCGCGGCGCGTCGCCGGACGCGATCCGCGCGGCGTACCGCAAGCTCGCCAAGAAGCACCACCCCGACCTCAACCCCGGCAAGCCGGAAGCCGCCGAGCTGTTCAAAGCGATCAACGCCGCGAACGACTTGCTTTCCGATCCCGATAAGCGCGCGCGGTTCGATCGGGGCGAGATCGACGCGAGCGGGGCCGAGAAGCCGCCCGAACGCCCGTTCTACCGCGATTTCAACGACGCCGCCGGCCGGTCGAAGTACCGCGCCGATGCCTCGTTCGATCCGGAGGATTTGGAAAGCATCCTGTCCCAGGCGTTCGGCGGCCGGGGCA
>CAXUIE010000136.1:0-8361 GCA_964250825.1 uncultured Acidisphaera sp.
TCGTGATCCTGGGCGGCTCCGGCTGCGGCAAGTCCACCCTGATGAAGCAGCTCATTGGCCTGCTTTCCCCGACCGAGGGCAGCATCACCGTCCGCGGACGCGCGATGAACGGGGCGGCGGGGCGCCGGGCGGTGCTGCGCGAAATCGGCGTGATGTTCCAGTCTGGCGCCCTGTTCGGCTCCATGACCCTGCTCGAGAATGTGATGCTGCCGTTGGAGATGTTCACCGACCTGCCCGAAGCGGCGCGCCAGGCGGTTGCGCGCGTCAAGCTGGGGCTGGTTGGCCTTGCGGCCGCCGCCGGCCTGCGGCCGGCCGAAATCTCGGGCGGCATGGCCAAGCGGGCGGCGATCGCGCGCGCGATGGCGCTCGACCCCCCGCTCTTGTTCCTCGACGAACCCTCGGCCGGGCTCGACCCGATCACCTCGGCCGGGCTCGACCAGCTCATTCTCGACCTGCGGCGCGATCTCGGGGCCACGTTCGTCGTGGTGACGCATGAGCTGGCGTCCATTCTTTCCATCGCCGACCGCTGCATCATGCTCGACCGGGCCGCCCAGAGCGTGATCGCGGAGGGCGACCCGAGGCGGCTCCGCGCCGAAAGCACGGACCCGCGCGTGCGAGCCTTCTTTCGTCGCGAGGTGCTCGAAGCCGGGGCGGCGACGTGACGGACCATTCCTGATGGGTGAGCAGGGCGTTTATCTGCGGGTCGGCCTGCTGATCCTGGGCGGGGCCGGGCTGCTGATTGGCTTGATCATCTTCCTGAGCGGCAGCCGGCTGAGCGAAGGCGTGCCGTTCGAAACCTATTTCGGCGAGTCGGTGCAGGGACTGGAGGTGGGCGCGCCCGTCAAGTTCCGCGGGGTCACACTCGGCCGGGTCACGGCGATCGGCCTCGTCAGCGCCGAGTACGGCCGCGGGCAGGTCGTCCAGCCGGAGGAGAGCTCGTATCGGCTGGTGTTCGTCCGCTTCGTCATCGACCCGCAACGGGTCGGGCGGCTGCCCGACACCAAGCGCGCGGTCGAGACCGGCTTGCGCGCCAAGGTCGCGCCGCAAGGGATCACCGGCGTCAGCTATGTCGAGCTCGATTTCGTGCCACCCGGAGAGTATCCGCCGCTCGAACTGCCCTGGACGCCGCGGGCTGAATACATCCCTTCCATGCCGAGCACGCTGTTCCAGGTGCAGGACGAAGCGGTGCAACTGCTTGCCAGGCTGAATGGCGTGGACTTCACGACACTCGCGCAAGGCTTGACCGGCCTTCTCGTCGAGTTGCGCGCCGAGTTGAAGGACGGCCAACTTCACACGGCGATAGGCAACGCCGCGTCCCTCCTTGGAAATCTGCGTGATCAGCTGCGCGCGGCCAATTTGCCGGCGCTCGCCAGCGATCTGCAGCGCACGTCACAATCGGTGCGTGAAACGGTGGGCAGCAAGGAAGTGCGATCGCTGATCGTCAACGCCGCCAGCGCCGCCGACAAGCTCTCCGTCGCCGCCGCCAAGCTGCCGCCGCTGCTCGCCGCGCTGGAAGCGACGGCGCGCCGGGCCGACAACGGCACCGCCGACGTGCAGCAATCCCTCGGCCCGCTGCTCCACGATCTCCAGGCAACGATCGGCAACCTGCGCGACACGTCGGAAGCGTTGCGGCAATACCCGGCACAGGTGTTGTTCGGTGGCCCGCCGCCGCGCGAAACGCAGCGATCGCGATGAGGCGGCGGGCGCTCCTCGCCGGGGTGCTCGCCCTAGGCGGGTGCGGCCTCTCCGAGCGACCCTACGCGGAGAAGCGCGAGTGGCCTCTTTCGGCGAGCCGGCTTTCCGCCGCACCTCCGCGCGCGAACGGCCGAGTGTTGTTGGTGCGCGATCTGCAGGCCACCCCTGGGCTCGAAGCGCGCGGGCTGCAAACGTTGCAGGCTGACGGCAGCGTGCGGACGGATTTCTACGAGGAGTGGGCGGTGCCCCCGGCCGACGGGGTGGGCAGCAGCCTCCGGCAATGGCTCGGTGAGTCCGGCCTGTTCGCGGCCGTCGTGCCACCCGGCAGCCGCCTCGCCGCCAACCTCGTGCTTGAAGGAACCTTGGCCGCCCTGGTGGCCGATGCGGCGAAAAGGACAGGGCGCATGACCTTGGCGCTCGTGCTGCTCGATCAGCGGGAGGGTGCGACGCGCATCCTGATGCAGCGCCGCTTCACGGCGGAGCGGCCGCTTCCTCCTGGCGCCGACGCGCCGGCCATCGCCGCGGCGCTTCGCGCCTGCTTGCGAGATGTGATCGAGCAAGTTGAGGCGGCGATGGGGCGATACGCCGGACCGGCCGCGTCAGGCGGCGGGCATCGGCAATTGATTAGGGGCGGGTAACGCTTTCGGGGCGTAGTCGCTCAGTCGCTTGCCGCTGTTGGACAGCACGAACGTGCGCCCGCTCGCCACCACGCGGACGAGGGCGCGTTCATCGGCCCCCAGCGCGGCTACGTCCACCGTGAAGCCGTGATTGCCGTTGCCGTAACCCGCGGCCAGCAGATCGGGGCGGAAGCGGTCCGCCTTCACCGTGACCCGTTTCTCGCCGTCGACGAATACGTCGACCGCCACCGGCGAAAGCTCCTCGAGTTGGCAGCACCACCCGTGCAGAACGCCGTACCGGATGGTGTCGATCGCGCCAGCGAACCGGCGACGCGCGCGCTGCACGTAGGCGTCCGGGTTGGGTTCAACCAGTCCCATCAACCGCGTCGCCGTCTCGGCGTCGGGACTCAGGCCGCAGAACCCGGTCAGCGCCTGGACGAACCGCTCCGGGAACACCAGCGCCTTTTCGTAGCTAACCAGAAGGCACGGGCACTCCGTGGCGCGAACGAACTCGATCACCGAAAGCTGCGCCGAGGCGGTGTCCGCCATGGTGGCGAACTGGTCGAACATTTCGGAGATGGCGTTGCGCACGCTGACGGCGACGGGATCGCGGAACAACAGGATGAGATGCGGGTTGCGGAAGCGCAACAGGTCCTGCCCGCGCAGGTAGGCGTGGATGTTGGGAATTTTAAATCCCCAATCGCGGTGCTCGGCATTGCGGCGGGCGATCGCCCCCGCCAGCAACTCCCGCTGCCCGGATTCGAGGATCGCAAGCAGCTCGCGATCCTCGTGGCCCACCTCGGCCAACGAGGAACCTAGAAACAGCCCGGCTTCCCGCAGCACCGCCGCCGCCATCGTCGTCCCAGATCGGGCGATGCCGGAGACGATAAAGGTGCGCCCCCCGTCATCGGCGGCCGGGGAGCCTCCCGGCCGCGAGATGAACCCGTGATTGACCAGATCGAGCGAATTCATGCCGCTTGTCCTCACAAAACAGCGATCCTCGAAAGAAGGCCGCCGTCCGCCCTCATGCGGCGCGGGCCTCGCCCATCGCGCGCCACACCGATTCCGGGGTGGCCGGCATGTCGAGGTGGGTCACTCCGGCCGGCGACAGCGCGTCGACCAGCGCGTTCATCAACGCAGGTGGGCTGCCGACCGCGCCGGCCTCCCCCGCTCCCTTCACGCCGAGCGGGTTCGTGGCGCAGGGAACCTCGATGAACTCCACTTCGATGTCGGGGAGGTCGGCGGCGCGTGGCAGCGCGTAATCCATGAAGCTGCCGGACAGAAGCTGGCCCGAGCTCGAATCGTAGGCCGTGCGCTCCAGCACGGCCTGTCCGAAGCCCTGCGCAACGCCGCCATGCACCTGACCGCGCACGATCAGCGGGTTCACCGCCTTGCCCACGTCGTCGCATACGATGTAACGGCTCACCTGGACGTGGCCGGTGTCCGGATCGACCTCCACTTCGGCCATGTGGCAGCCGTTCGGGAAGGTGTGGGCGTCGATCTTGGCGATCTCGGCGGCGTCCAACGTGGTGGCGTCCTGCCCGGCCTGCGCCTTGCTTCGCTGCGTGGCCGCCAAGGTGAGAATGTCCATGCCGCGATCGGTGCCGACGATGGAAAACCGGCCGTTCTCGAACACGATGTCGGCCGGAGCGGCTTCCAGCGCTTCGGACGCCGCCTTGCGCCCCTTCTCGATCACGCTCGCCGCCGCCGCGTAGATCGCCTGCCCTTCGGAATAGAGGCTGCGTGCCCCGCCGGTGCCGCCGCCGACCGGGATGGTGTCGGTGTCGCCCTGGCGGATGCGGATCTTGTCGCCGTCGATACCGAGGCGGTCGGCCGTGAGCATCACGTAAGCGGTCTCATGCCCCTGGCCGGTGGATTGCGTGCCGACATACACGTCCACGAAACCGTCTTCGGCGAAGCGGATCTCGGCGCGCTCGGTCGGATCACCGCCGGTGGCTTCAAGATAGTAGGATAAACCAAGCCCGCGCCGCTTGCCGCGCCGCTCCGCCTCGCGACGGCGGCCCTCGAAGCCCCGCCAATCCATCTTTTCAAGCGCGGCATCCAGCACGCGGACGAAATCGCCGCTGTCGTAAGTCTTGCCGACCGGAGTCTGGTGCGGCATCGCCGAGGGCGGAACCATGTTGCGCCGACGCAATTCCACCCGGTCGATGCCGAGCTCGCGCGCGGCGGCGTCGATCAAGCGCTCGACAAGGTAGTTGGCCTCCGGCCGCCCCGCGCCGCGATAGGCGTCCACCGGAACGGTGTTGGTGAACACGCCGATGACGTTCGCGTAGACGCCTTGGAAGCCGTACACGCTGGCAAGCACGCCGGTCCCCGCCATGGTCGGGATGAACGGGCCAAAATTCGACAGATAGGCGCCCATGTTGGCCGTGTTGCGGGTGCGAAGGGCGAGGAACTTCCCATCCGCGTCAACCGCGATCTCGCCGATGGTGATGTTGTCGCGCCCTTGCGTGTCGGACAGGAACGCCTCGCTCCGCTCCGACGTCCACTTGATGGGGCGGCCGAGCTTGCGCGCCGCGTAGCACGTCAGAACATGCTCTGGGTACAGAAACAGCTTCATGCCAAACCCGCCGCCGACATCCGGCGTGATGATCCGGAAATCCTCGGGCTTGGCGCCCAGCACCGGCGCCATCAGGTTCTTCACCAGCCAGCCGCCCTGGGTGTTGGCGTGCAGGGTCCAGCGGCCGCTCGGCTCGTTGTATTCGGCGAGCGCCACGCGCGCTTCCATCGAGTTCACGACGATGCGGTTGTTCACCACCCGGATGCTGGCCGTGCGGGTGGCCTGGGCGAACAGCGCGTCCACCTTCGACTTGTCGCCGATCTCCCAATCGAAGCACAGATTGTTGGGCAGGTTTTCCCACACGAGCGGCTGACCGGGCTCGGTCGCGGTGGCAAGGTCGGTGGCTGACGGCAGCACGTCATACTGCACGTCGATCAGCTCGGCCGCGTCACGCCCGGCCTGCACCGTCTCGGCCGCGATGAACGCCACCGGATCGCCCACATGATGCACGAGGCCGTCGGCCAGCACCGGGCGCGGCGGCAGGGCTTGCGTGCTGCCGTCCCGGTTCTTGAGCGCGACCGCGCAAGGAAGGGTGCCGATGTTGTCCGCCTTGAGGTCGGCCGCCGTGTAGATCGCGGCGACGCCCGGAACAGCCTTGGCGGCCGCCACGTCCATGCTGGTGATCCGCGCCGCCGCGTGCGGGCTGCGTAGAACCACGGCGTGCAGCGTGTTCGCCGGCGTGATGTCGTCCGTGTAGCGACCGTTGCCCTTCAGGAGGCGGGGATCCTCGACGCGGCGGACCGACTGGCTGAGACCGAACTTGCTCATTCGTGGCGTACTCCGGGTGGTCGGCGGGATAAAAGCACGTACGGCGGTGGCTGTCAGCGCGTGTGGAGCGAGGCGCCGCGCGGCATGGCAGGATCTGTTGACCCGGGATAAATCTGCGCGCGGGTTGCCCGGGCGGCGTAGATCTGCGCACGGCCGTCACCTGGTCGACGGTGAGGCAATTCGGCACATCGGCGCCAGTGCCTTGCAGGACGCCGGGACCGAGGTGGCACCGCGCGGATCGGCCACGATGCCGTCCTGCGCATCGCAACGCGCGAGAACCGCGTTGGTTAACCGTTGCAGCTTGTCGGCCGGCAGCGCGCTCGCCGGGGTGGCGCTGATCGCCTGCTCGTCAGACAAAGCCGGACAGCAGCCGGGACTGGGCGGACGCTCGCGCGCCGACCACCCAGCCGTCGAAGTCGTCGAGGTAGCGCTGGAACTCCAGCATGGCCTCGCGACCGCCGTCGGAGCAGCCCACGAAGTGACTGCAGTTGGCGTTCTGACCCATGGAACGCGGCGACCACCTGCTGCGAGATCACGGAGATCAGGCGCACCGCGCGATTGCCGTAGTCGGTCACCGTTCTGGTCAACCGAGCGCCCAGGATGCGTCCAAGGCGGATCCGGTGTGGCCGTCGCCGGTTCCGGCGATGGCGAGCTGCGGATTACCGCCGGGCCCATGGAGCTGAATGAAATGCTGCCGGCAAAGCCGCCGTTGCCGATCTGTCCGTAACCGTTCCATGTGGAGGTCGGCATCCAGACCTCGAACCCGATATCCGAGTCGGTGGTCGGGTGGATGCTGCCGGCGACCCGGCAGAACTCCGGCAAGCCGTCGAGCGCGGCACTTCCGCAGGGCGTGAAACCGCCGGCCTCGCACGAAATGTTGTTCGGCCAGAAACTCCGCGCACGTCAGGAAGGTTGCAGCCGTCGTTCCAACGCACGCGCGGCGGGCTACCTGGTGTGCTAAATCGGGCGCCCCCGTGTTGGAGCATAAATCCTGTCGTGACCGCTTCATGCCCGTTCCGCTCGGCGTCCAAAGACGGTGCCTTGACTGGTCCAGTCAGGAGCAAGCCGTGCTTCGGCTGACGGGCGCGCTTCTTCTCTGCGCCGTCCCGGCCCTGGCGCAATCACCAGCTCAAGGCCGGCGGGCGGTCCTCGACCATATGCTCGACGGTCTGCGGGCGGCGCAGAGCGAGGCCGAGGCGGCGCCCGCCGAGGTGCGGATCGAACACGTCTGGAGGGAGCAGGCTTCGCCTTCCGTGGCGCTGCTTGTCTCCCGCGGCATTCGCAACATGGGGGCGGGGGCGAATCAGGACGCGTTCGATGATTTCGACGCGGCGATCGCGCTCGACCCGGGCTTCGCCGACGCCTGGTATCGCCGGGCGCTGGCGCGCTTTCGGATGGCCGACACGCGGGGCGCGGTGCGCGACATCGAGGAAACGCTGAGGCGCGAGCCGCGCTATTTTCCCGCGCTGCGCGCCCTGTCCGGCATCGCCGAAAGCCGGGGAGACTGGAAGGGCGCCTACGCCGCGTGGGCCAAGCTGCTGGAGATCGACCCGAAAACGCCCGGCGGGGCTGAAAAGCTCAAGGATCTAAAGCGCCGCGCGCTCGGCGACGTGACGTGAACGCCGGTTAGGGCTCGTCGCCCGCCGCTCGCTAGATTTCGTCGATTCAACCGAGCGGGCCGGCGTCATGGAAATCCAGACGTCTCCGCCCGGCGCGGTCTTGACGTCGACAGTGCGGCGCGCGTTTGGCCAGAACCGGGCGATGTCGTCCCGCAACTCCGTATCCGACAACCCGCACGCCCGCGCGTCTCGCGCGTAAGCCGCGATCCGATCCATCACCGTGGGCGAAGCGGCGACCGTCTTCTGGCCGGCCTGATTGAAGACAAGCAGTTGAATGGTGGCTTGCGTCATGGGGTACCTCAGCGGAGATGGGCCCATTGGCGGCCCGAAATGCTTAACGAGCGGTAACCACTCCCTGTCACGGATGTGTGTCGTGGGCGACCGTCTCACTCGTCTCACTATTAAGACTAAACAAACCTGCGCCTGGTAGCTTCGGCTCGTCTGGAGGGAGGCGCAGTGATGAATAAGTTTCGAGTTGGCGATCGGGTTCGTTGCATCCGTCCTGCCCCGCTCGGCTCCGAGGCCGAGACGGGCATGGTTTCCACGGTGATCGAATGCTCGCCGGAAGGGCGCATACGCTTGGCGCGCCACGCCCCGTTCTGCCATCCAGGGCGTTTCGAACTGGTCGCATCGGTGGCCGCCGCCAGCACTCCCGTGGAACGCGCCGAGGATGTCGTGCGCTGGTTCGCCGCGTGCGCCGTGGAGCCGATGCCACCCGCGGCGCGCTCTTCGTGCTTGCGCGGGATGCGCGCCGTGATGGAGGCGGCGTTCGGGATGACTTTTCACGCGAACGCTCAGGGCCAGGTCGCCTTTGAGTCGCTGGCACCAGCCTGAGCCGAGATATCGGTCCTGCAATCGCCTCCATCCCATCGCGGGAGAGGGCCGCCGCTCAGAGAGCCGATCAGCGCACGGCTCACTTCGTCCGGGCGCTCCTGCCGCACCCAATTATAGCGCGGCGATCTGGATGGAGGGTGAGCGGCAATCTGGATGGTGCTGCGATGTCGCTTGGCCTGGATAGTTGTGGCTCCAATCGATCGCGTAGGCGGCCCCAGCCCGGCCCGAGCCGTTGAGCGCATGGACT
>CAXUIE010000137.1:0-7947 GCA_964250825.1 uncultured Acidisphaera sp.
ACGGCGGCGGCCACCATCAAGCCCGGCGCCCGCCTGCGCCTCCGCCTCGCCGACGGCGAGGTCCGCGCCACGGCCGTTGGGGAGAAGCCGGGGGCAAGGCAGGGTTTACTGCCGTTTTGATCGTTATCAGTTGTCCTCGTTTATGTTACTAATCTTATACGCGTCTGCGCCTTTCTTGTTAAGCACGTTGTGAGAGCCCAGAAAGCGGATTAGTAACATTTTCATCTAGCACAGAGTTGTGGATCCTGAATTTCGATATATTGAGCTTTCGTCACGATCGGATCTCTGAATCAGAACTTGTCCCCGTGCTGGTCAATCCGCGTCCGTATTGTTTGCTTCACCGCCTTGCCCACGTAAACTGGCCTCTCAAAGGTATCATACAGACGTAAGCGCCTTAAGATCAGGCGCTTCCTGCGACGAGCCTTGTGTGCTCACCCGCCCTCCGCCAGCCGCACGAACAACTGCACCGCCGTCGCCAGAGCGCTGAGGCTCACGCTCTCTCCCGGCGTGTGCGCCGCGTCGATGTCGCCCGGGCCGAGCACGACGCAAGGCGCCAACTCCTGCAGCACGGACGCGTCGGTGCCGTAGGGCGCCGTCGCGGCAGCGTGGCCCGTGGCGTCCACGCACAGCCGAACCAGCCAGTGATCGGTCGCGAGCTCGGGCGGGGCGCCCTCGCGCGCCTCCGTCACCTCCACGCCATGCCGCGTCGCCGCCTCGCGCACCGCCGCGACGATCGGCGCCGGGTCGATCCCGGCGGAATAGCGGAATTTGATGCGCGCGGTCGCCAGCGGCACGGTGACGTTGTTCGCCGCCCCATGATTGTCGATTACCAGGTTGAAGTCGCTGAACGGCGGATCGTAGGCGGCTTCCTGCCAGGCCCGATCCTCACGGAGCCGCTCCCAAACGCCGCGCATCTCCACCAGGAACGGCAGCAGCCGCCAGTTCGCGTTCTCGCCGCGCCCGGTGCTGCTGTGCGCCTGCACCCCGCGCGCCTCGCAGGTGAAGCCGATCTGCGCGCGATGGCCGCGCACCGGCACCATGCGCGTGGGCTCGGCCACGATGATGCCGCGCGGGCGCATCCGGCGCGCAAGTTCGGAGCGCTCCACCACCGCCCGGGCGCCCTGCTTCGTGGTCTCCTCGTCGGTGGTGATGAGCAGCGTGACCGACAGCAGCTCGCGCGCCGCGACGATGAGAGCCGCGACCGGCCCCTTCATGTCGGTGCTGCCGAGCCCGCGCAGCACGTCGCCCTCCACCCGCGCCGACCACGGGTCCTCCCGCCAGCCGGTGTCCGGCACCGTGTCCATGTGGCCGGAGAAGGCGAGGCCGCCTGGCGCGCCGCGCGCCGCCACCAGGGCGCGCTTCGCAACCCCGGCCGGGTCCGTGTAGTCCAGCCGCTCGATCTCGAAGCCGGCGAGCGCCGCCTCCACGTGGTCCGCCACCGCCACATTGGAGACGAAGCTCCGGCTGTCGACAGCGACGAGGTCGCGGGCGAGCGCCGTCACGGCGGCGAGCGTGTCCGTCATAGAGGGGCCTTTCCGCGTCCGCATGGGTGGCTTGCAACCGGGCCGGGCGCGCGCCAGCCTGGGCTGAGGAGGCCACCCGATGCAAGCCGCGTATCTCGATCCACGCACCGGCGAGACGTTCCCGCTCGCCGAGCCGCGCTGGTGCGGCCCCGGCCTCGCCCCCCTGCTGCTGACGCCGCTCGCCGGCATCACCCGCGACGGGATCGACACCACCACTCGAAGCCTATGGCGCTATGGCGGCGCGTTGCCGCTCGTGGTCGACGATCCGATCACATTGGGCGAGGGCGGCACGCCGCTGCTCGCCCGCTCGCTGCACGGCGCCCCCGCGCGCTTGAAATGCGACTTCCTGATGCCGACCGGCTCGTTCAAGGATCGCGGCGCCAGCGTCATGCTGTCGCTGCTGCGCGCGCAGGGGGTCCGCCGCGTGCTGGAGGACAGCTCCGGCAATGGGGGTGCGGCGATCGCGGCGTACGCCGCCGCGGGGGGCCTCAAGGCGACAGTGCTGACCCCGGAGGCCACGAGCCCGGCCAAGACGGCGCAGATGCGCGCATACGGCGCCAAGGTGGAGCGGGTTCCGGGCACCAGGCAGGACACGGCGGACGCCGCCTTGCGACGAGCGGAGGGCGTGTTCTACGCCAGCCACAACTGGCACCCGTTCTTCCTCCAGGGCACCAAGACGCTCGCCTACGAGCTTTGGGAGGATCTCGGCTTTCGCGCCCCCGACAACGTGGTCGTTCCTTGCGGCGCCGGGTCGAACGTGCTCGGCTGCGAGATCGGCTTTGCCGAGTTGCAGCGGGCCGGGGCGATCGAGACGTTGCCGCGCATCTTCGCCGCCCAGCCCGCCCATTGCGCGCCGATCGCCAGGAGCTTCCTGTCCGGCACCGATCAGGCGGTCGAGACCGAAATCCTGCCGACAATCGCCGAGGGAACCGCGATTGTCCGGCCGATCCGGCTGCATGAGGTGCTGGGCGCGCTCAAGGAAACGCGCGGCGGGGCGGTGATGCTCACCGAGGACGAAATCGCGCACGCCACCTTGGACCTGGCCGCGATCGGCCTTTACGTGGAGCCCACCTGCGCGCAGGTCGCCGCCGCGTTCGGCAAGTTGCTCGGATCGGGCGCCATCAACGCCGATCAGACCACCGTGCTTGTGCTCACCGGCAGTGGCCTCAAGACGACGCCAACCGTGGCGCAACTGCTGGGCGAAGCCGCATGACGCTCGACGATCTGCCGACGCCCTGCCTCGTGCTGGACCGGGCCATCCTGCGACGCAATTTGGACGGGATGGCCGCGGCGATCGCGCGACATGGCGTGGCCTCACGGCCGCACCTGAAGACTGCGAAGTCGATCGAGGTCGCGCGGCTGGCGCTCGCCGGGCGGAGCGCCGGGATCACCGTCTCCACCTTGGCGGAAGCGGCGTATTTCGCCGCGCACGGCCTGACCGACCTCCTGTACGCGGTCGGCATCACGCCGCGCAAGCTCGACCAGGTGGCCAAGCTGAACGCCGCGGGCGCCGGGATCACCGTCATCACCGACGATGCCGACACCGCGACGGCGATCAGGGCGCATCGGACGCCGCCCCGCGCGTTGATCGAGATCGACACCGGCGAGGCGCGCGGCGGCCTCCGTCCGGACGACCCGGCGCTGCTCCTGATCGCGGAACGGCTCGGCCCTTGCCTTGGGGGCGTGATGACCCACGCTGGCCATAGCTACGGCGGCCGGTCCCCGGGCGAGATGGCGGCGGTCGCCGAAGCCGAGCGCGCCGGCATCGTCCGCGCGGCGAACCGCTTGCGCGCCGCCGGATTTGCGCCGGCCATCGTATCGGTGGGCAGCTCGCCGACCGCGCGGCACGCCGGCTCGTTGCAAGGTGTAACGGAAGTGCGCGCCGGCGTGTACATGTTCGGCGACCTGTTCCAGGCCGAGATCGGCACGCACGGCTCCGACGACATCGCGCTCACCGTGTTGGCGAGCGTGATCGGCCGCCGCCCCGGCGAGGGCCGCCTGCTGATCGACGCCGGCGGACTCGCGCTGTCCAAGGACCACAGCACGGCGGCCGCGCCACGCGATTGGGGCCTCGGCTTGGTGCTGGACCGAGCGGGACGCCGCAGCTTCGGCGAGGCGACGGTGCAGCGCGCCTACCAGGAGCACGGGGTGGTGGCGCTCGATCCCGCCGTGCCGATCGATCTGCCGGTGGGCGCGCTGGTGCGGGTCGCGCCGAACCACGCCTGCATGACGGCCGCCGCGCACGACCGCTACTACGTCGTGGACGGCGGCGTGGCGGTAACGGCGATCTGGCACCGGGCGAACGGCTGGTAGCGGCCAGCTTGCCGTCCGTCGCGATCACCGCCTCGATCGACAGCGCAGAAGGGTTAACCGTCCGTAAGCTCGGGAGATAGGTCCATATAACGGCGAGGTATCGTTCAGGTAAACAAATGTTGCTCGTCTCTCGCGATTATGGACAAACCCGAGGACACGGTGCATCATCGAGGGAATATCGTAGGTTGAATGGTTGACCGGTCCTGCCCGCATAGGCCCGACGTCCGGTTATGGGTAGGGGCATCGCGTGCCGGCCCGCTCACGCGGCGTCATGGCTCGGAGCGCTGACGACAATATTCCGGCGCGCGTCGGAGCAAAAGGTGGGGTTGGGTGAATGCTGGCCGACGTGCCCGCCATTATCCTGCTGCATACGGCCTGCGCGGCGATCTACGGCGTCCTCGTCGCACTGATCCTGCTGCACGCGCGGCTCAGCCGCACGGGATCGATCCTCGCGGCCGCGTCCCTTGTCACGTCGCTTTGGGCGATCGCCGTTGCCGTGCATTGGTCCGATCCGGCCACGGGGGTCGCGGGATGGCTGGAGCTCGCGCGTTCGCTCGCCTGGTACTGCTTCACCCTGCATTTGTACCGGCGTGTCGTTTCGCGCGAACGCCAATTGGGGCAGGCGATCGCGACCGGGGGGCTGGCCGTCGCGCTCCTGCTAGGGGGAGCGCCGCTCGTCGACCTGCTGTTCGGGCAACATGGCCCGAACCTCCAATCGATCGAGATCGTGGCCCGCCTCGGGCTGGCGATCTGCAATGTCCTGCTGATCGAGAACCTCTACTTCAACACGCCCGAGGAGGAGCGCTGGCACATCAACCTGCCCTGCATCGCGCTGGGCGGCCTCTTCCTCTACGACTTCGTGCTCTACGCGGATGCGCTGCTGTTCAGGCGCATATCGGTGCTGCTGTTCGAGGGGCGTGCCAGTGTGACGGCCATGGTGGCCCCGCTTCTCGCGGTTGCGGCGGCGCGGAACCGAAGCTGGCAGATCAACATCCACGTGTCCCGCACGGTGGTGTTTCACAGCGCCACCCTCATCGCGAGCGGGGTGTTCCTGCTCGCGTTGGCGGCGTCCGGCGAGGTGTTCCGCCGCAGCGGGGCGGAATGGGGCGTGGTCGCCGAAACGAGCATCATCTTCGGCGGCATGGTCACGGTCGCCTTGGTGCTGACCTCCGGCTCGGCGCGCTCGCGCTTGCGGCGGTTGGTGGTCGAGCACTTCTTCAGCCTCCGCTACGACTACCGCCGTGAGTGGATGCGCTGCATCGAAACGCTGTCCGCTCCCGAGACCCATGTCGGGTTGCAGACCCGAGCCATCCGAGCCGTGGCGGAGGTGGTCGACAGTCCGGGCGGCGCGCTGTTTGTCCGCGATTCGCGGAACACCGCCTTTGTTTGGTCGGGTTCGTGGAACCTTCCCGCGGCGACCATCCCGGTGGAGTTCGACGATCCTTTCGTCGCGGCGTTCCGGGAGGGCGCCTGGATCGTCGAGCTGAACCGGCTTGCCAGCGTGCCGGCCTGGGCGCGGGCCTGGCCCAACATCTGGATGGCCGTGCCGCTCAGCCATGTCGGCCAGCTGATCGGGTTCGTCCTGGTTTGCGAATCACGCGCCAAGTTCCGGCTCGAGCGGGAAACCTACGACCTGCTCCGAATCGTCGGGCGCGAGGTCGCGGGGCATGTCGCGGAACAGCGCGCCCGCCAGGTGCTCGCCCAGTCCCATGAGCTCCAGGAGTACAGCAAGCGCTTCGCGTTCGTCGTCCATGACATCAAGAACGTGTCGAGCCAGCTTTCCATGCTGCTGTCCAACGCCGAGACCCACGTGGACAACCCCGAGTTCCAGCGGGACATGCTGACCACGGTTCGGGCGTCCGTGGCCAAGATCACCGCCCTCCTGACGCGCCTCGAGTCAAAGCCGAGCAAGACGGAGCGCGCGTTGATCGCCCCGGCGGATCGGCTGCCCCGCTTGGCCAGCGCCTGCGAGACGGCCCGCGGCGTCACCATCGATGTCCGGCACGACGGGCGGACCGCGAGCGTTCTGATGGATCCGGGCGCCTTCGACGCGGTGATCTCCCATCTGCTCGACAACGCGGTCGAGGCCTCGCCCAGGCGGGGCGCGGTTTCGGTCACGGTTCGCCACGACCCGCTCAGCATCACGATCGACGTCGCCGACAAGGGATCGGGCATGTCGGCGGAGTTTATCCGCGACAAGCTGTTCGTCCCGTTCGCCTCGACCAAGCAGGGCGGCCACGGCATTGGAGCGTTCCAGTGCCGTGAGCTGGCGCGCGAGTGCGGCGGCGATCTGGTCGCGATCAGCAAACCAGGTGTGGGCACCACGATGCGCCTTCTGCTACCCTCCGTTGCGGCTGCCGGCGAGAAGCCTGTCCCCGCGACCGCGGTCCGGGCGGCCTGAATGCCGGCGGCGTCCAACGTTCGGAGACTGCATGCGCTTGGCCCCGGCGATGAGCCAGTGACGAAACCCAAGCTCCTCATCGTCGAGGACGACGAGGGAATCGCGTCCCAGTATCGCTGGGCCTTCCCGAGCTGCGAGCTGTTCATCACCCATGACCGTCGGCAGGCGATCGCGGTGGCGCAGCGCGAGAGCCCCGACGTCGCGCTCATCGACCTCGGCCTGCCGCCCGACCCCGATGGGGTGAGCGAAGGCTTCGCGACGCTCGAGCAGTTCCAGCGGGTCACGCCGGACACCAAGTCGATCGTGGTCACCGGCAACGGCGAGAAGCCGAACGCGCTCAAGGCGATCTCGATCGGCGCCTACGATTTCTGCGAGAAGCCCACCGAGATCGAGGTGCTGCGGACCATCGTCGATCGCGCGGTCAGGCTGCGCCGTTTGGAGAACGAGAACCGGCGGCTCGCCGCCGTCCGCCCCAGCACACCGATCGAGCGCGTCATCACCGGCAACGACGCCATGCTGAAGGTGTGCCGGGACGTGGAGAAGCTGGCGGCGGCCAACGTGCCCGTCCTGCTGCTCGGTGAGAGCGGCACCGGGAAGGAGTTGCTGGCCCAGGCGCTGCACGAGCTCGGCCCCCGCGCCCGCCAGCCGTTCGTTGCGATCAACTGCGGCGCGATCCCCGAGAACCTGCTGGAAAGCGAGCTGTTCGGCCACGAGCGGGGCGCTTTCACGGGCGCCGTGAAGCAGACGATCGGCAAGATCGAGAGCGCCAACAAGGGCACGTTATTCCTCGACGAGATCGGCGATCTGCCGCATCCGCTGCAGGTCAAGCTGCTTCGCTTCCTCCAGGACCAGGTGATCGAGCGGATCGGCGGGCGGCAGCGGATCCAGGTGGATGTGCGCATCGTCTCGGCCACCAACATCAGCCTGGAGGACCGAGTCCAGTCCGGCGCGTTCCGCAACGACCTGTTCTACCGCATGAACTCGGTCACCGTCCGGATTCCCCCGCTGCGCCAGCGCGGCGGGGACACCCTGCTGCTCGCGAATTTCTTTTTCAATCGTTACAATCGTGAGTTTGGTCGCAATCTGCGCGGCCTCACTGATCGCGCCGTTTCGGCGATCAGCGCCCATTCCTGGCCGGGCAACGTGCGCGAGCTGGAAAATCGCATGAAGCGCGCCGTAATCATGGCGGATGGCAAGCTGCTCGATGCAGCCGATCTGGAGATAGGGTCGGCGGAGGATAGCGTGGTCGACCTCGACCTTCGGTCTGCCCGGATGCGCGCGGAACGCGAGGTGATCCAGGTGGCCTTGGCGCGAAGCAACGGCACGCTGTCCGCGGCGGCGCGCTTGCTGGGCATCAGCCGGCCCACGCTTTATGGGCTTATGGAGGCGCACGGGATGGAGGCAGGCGCTTCCAAGGCGGCGGAAGCCGCTGTTGATCCGGCGAGCGCGGACGCGTCGGACCACGACTGAGCGGGCGCCCCTACGGTTCATTGTGCCGGATCATCAATCTCCGGTTAAGACGTTGGCGATCGGGGTTTTCCGGTGGCAAGGTCTTGCGGGCGTATACGCAGCACGCGAGAGGTTGGCGCTTCATGAGAAGCAGAGAGGTTCGCGTGGCGGCGTCTGTCGACCGTGAATACGTTGCCGGTTACTTGGCGGACACCGTCGATTCGATCGGTCGTTTTGCCGACGACCGGGCCGCCGTGGACC
>CAXUIE010000137.1:7957-8350 GCA_964250825.1 uncultured Acidisphaera sp.
TCGCGATGGCGGCCGTTATCGCCGGTGCCATGCGCGAGGGCCGCAAACTGCTGATCGCGGGAAACGGCGGAAGCGCCGCCGATGCCCAGCACATCGCAGGGGAGTTCATCTCCCGCCTCATGTATGACCGCCAGCCGCTGCCGGCGATCGCTCTCACGACCGACACGTCGGCACTCACCGCAACGGCGAACGATTACGGCTACGACCACGTGTTCGAGCGCCAGGTGCTGGGGCTCGGACAAGCGGGCGACGTGTTCCTCGGCATCTCCACGTCGGGAAATTCCCCTAACATCATGCGGGCGTTGGAAGCGGCGTGGGCGCGCGGCTTGAGGACGCTGGGGTTCACCGGGGCCGGCGGGGGCAGGATGGGCGAACGCACCGAACTGCTGCTGT
>CAXUIE010000138.1:0-8266 GCA_964250825.1 uncultured Acidisphaera sp.
GGATGGCCATGCGCGCTCCCGCCCCACCCGGGGGTCAGCCCCGGCGCCCCGCGACGCGGCGGAACAGCCGGCCGAGCAGGCCCGCCACGCCGGCCGGCATCAGGTACATGAACGCGATCAGGATCACGCCGTAGATCGCGCCCGGCGCCGCCTTGGAGATTTGTTCGGCCACGTTGGGGATGAACACGATGAACGCCGCCCCCCACAGGGCGCCGGTGAGGGAGGCGACGCCGCCCACGATCAGGCCGACGAACAGGAACACCGACACCTGAACGGTGAAGCTGTCGGGCGCGACGAACTCGACCGCGATCGCGCTGAGCGCGCCGGCGATCCCGGTATACATGGCGCTGACCGCGAACGTGCCGGTCTTGAGCCGCGCGATGTTGATGCCCATGGCCTCGGCCGCGAGCGCGTGGTCGCGGATCGCCATCATGCCGCGTCCGATGCGGCTGCGGATCAGGTTGTAGGCCAGGAGAAACATGATCGCGGCGACGGCCAAGGTGAACAGATACAGGTATTGGTCGGGGTTTAGCGGCAGGCCCCACGGCGCGTCGGGCTTCGAGATCACGATCCCCTGCACGCCCCCGGTCCACTGCTCGATCCCCTTGAACTTGAGCAGCTGGGGCACCGCCGTGGCGAGCGCGAACGTGGTGAGCGCCAGATACAACCCGGTGAACCGCAGCGCTGGAAAGCCGATCAGGAACCCGACCAACGCGCTGACGGCGGCGGCGACCGGGATCGTCGCCCAGTACGGCACGTCCCAGTTCGACATCAGGATGGCGGCGGTGTAGGCGCCGATCGCGTAGAACGCGCCGTGCCCGAGCGATATCTGCCCGTTGTAGCCGGTCACCAGATTGAGCCCGAGAATGGCGATCGCGTACACGACCAGCATGGTGAGCTGGAACAGGTGGTAGTTGCTCGCGATGAACGCGAGAGCCACGGCCCCGGCGAGCACCAGGACCGTGATGATCGCCGACCCGCGGCCGGGGCGGACCGAGGCTTGCGCCCGGATCGGAGTGGCGGCCTCCGTGGCCTCCGCGGTGACTTCGCTCATGAAACTACACCCTGCTCATCACGACGCGGCCGAACAGGCCATTCGGCCGCAGCATCAGCACCGCAACGATAATGACGAGCGCCAACGACAGCTTCAGCTCGGTGCCCACCACGTAGGCGCCGCCCAGATTTTCGATCACGCCCACCGCGAAGCCGCCGATCACCGCGCCAAGCGGGTTTTCGATCCCCCCCAGCAAGGCCCCCGCGAATGCGTAAAGCAGCACGCCCGCCATCATGTTGGGGTCGAGGAACACGATAGGCGCGATCATCATCCCGGCGATCGCGCCGATTGACGCGGCGAGCCCCCAGCCGAGCGCAAGCATCCAGCCGACCCGCACTCCGACCAGCCGGCTGGACCGAGGGTTGTAGGCGGCCGCGCGCATCGCCAGGCCCAGGCTCGTGTGGCGGAAGAACAGATACACCAGGAGCAGCACGAAGAGGGTCACGACCGTCGAACCGAGTTCGTGGCCGGACAGAAAGCCCCCAAGCAACGGCGTCGTGTCGTTGAACGGCGACGGGAAGGTCTTGATGGTGAAATCCCAGATCCAGCCCGTCATCGCGTTCACGATCAGCAGCAGCCCGATGAAGATGCCCACGGAGGCCAGAATGGGCGCGTTCTCCATCGGCCGCATCAGGATGCGCTCGACCAGCACGCCCATGATGAACGAAACCACCACGGTGACGATGAACGACACCCAATAGGACCAGCCCGCCGTCACCATCGTGTAGGCGATGTAGGTCGACAGGGTGGCCATTTCGCCTTGCGCGAAGTTTACGTGGTGAGTCGCCTGGTAGATCATCACCAGCGCCAGCGCCACGGAGGCGTAGATGCCGCCGGTGGCGATGCCGGACAGGATCTGATGAAGAACGCCCTGCATGGTCGCGGCAGCTCCCTAGTAGCCGAGATACGAGCGGCGGATCGCTTCGTCGTTGCGGATGTCGGCCGCGTTGCCGGAGATCACGATGCGCCCGGTTTCCAGCAGATACGCGCGGTTGGCGAGCTGGAGTGCCAGGTTGGCGTTCTGCTCCACCACCAGGATGCTGACCCGCTCCTCGGCCAGGATGCGGGCCAGGATGTCGAAGATGTCGCGCACGATCAGCGGCGCGAGCCCGACGGAGGGCTCGTCGAGCAGCAGCAGCCGGGGCCGCAGCACCAATGCCCGGGCGATCGCCAGCATCTGCTGCTCGCCGCCCGACAAGGTGCCGGCCTGCTGCTTGTAGCGCTCCTTGAGCCGGGGAAAGTAGCCGAACATGCGCTCGAAATCGGCCATCACCTCGCGCCCGCGGCCGCGCGTGTAGGCGCCAAGCCGCATGTTCTCCTCGACGGTGAGCTCCATGAAGGTGCCGCGCCCGTCGGGCACGTGGCCGATCTTACGGCGCACGATGTCCTCCGTCGCCCGGCCCGCGATCTGCTCGCCGGCGTAGCGGATTTCGCCCTGCGTGCGCACCATGCCGCAGATCGCGCGCAGTGTCGTCGTCTTGCCCGCTCCATTGGCGCCGAGCAAGGTCGTCACCTGCCCTTCGTCGACCACGAAGCTGATGCCGTGCAGCACGTTGGTCTGCCCGTAAGCGGCCTTGAGGTCGACCGCTTCAAGCAGCGCTGGCATGTTCCGTTTCCCCAAGATAGGCGCGGATCACCTCCGGCTCGTTGCGGACCTGCTCGGGCGTGCCGTCGGCGATTTTCTGGCCGAACTCGAGGGCGACCACCTTGTCGGAGACGCGCATCACCAGGCTCATGTGATGCTCGACGAGCAGCACGCTGCAGCGGAACTGTTCGCGGATGGAACGGATCAGGTCACCAAGTTCGTCCACCTCGCCGTGGTTAAGGCCGCCCGCCGGCTCGTCGAGCAGCAGGAGCTTGGGCTCGCTGATCAGCGCGCGGGCGAGCTCCACGCGTTTTTGCGTGCCGAACGGCAGGGCGGCGACGGGCACGTTGGCAACCGCCTCGAGATCCAGCAAATGGAGCAGGCGGTTCAGCTTGTCCTCGGCATGGCGTTCCTCGGCGCGCACCGGGGGCAGCCGGAGCGCATTGCGGACGATGCCAGTGCGCGCGAGGTGGTGAGCGCCGACCAGTACGTTTTCGCGCACCGAAAGCGTGCGGAACAACGCCAGGTTCTGGAACGTGCGGCCGAGGCCGATGTCGATCATCTTGTGGCGCGGCGTTCCGGCGAGCTTGCGATCCTCGAACAGGATCTCGCCCTCGCTGTAGCGGTAGATGCCGCTGATGCAGTTGAACAGCGTGGTCTTGCCCGAGCCGTTCGGACCGATCAACCCGCAAATCTGTTGGCGGCCGACGTCGAACGAAACGCCGTTGAGCGCAACCACGCCGCCGAAGCGGACCACGACCTTACGAACCTGGAGCAGCGCGGCAGCGTCCGCCTCACGCGAGCCGACCCCCGCGTTCATCGACGGTCGAAACGGGACGGCTGACGGCGGTGGTGGCGCGCTGCATACACGCCCAAGCGGCTCTCCAAGACGTGCTCCCTGTTGGCGGTGGCGGCACCCGTTCGGGCTGCCTCTATGTAGCCGGACCATACGGGGGGCCAACGGCAAGTCAAGCAAACTTCCCGCGCCGGATTGCGCGCGGCGAGCGGGTTCCGGCACGCTACCGCCACTCGTCGGAGGAGCCCGCATGAACATGATCGTGGCCGTCATCTCGCCCGGGAACATGGGGGCCGGCATGGGGGCCCGGATGGTCGAGAACGGCGCCCGCGTGCGGACCGTGCTGTCCGGACGCGGCGCCGTCAGCGCGGCGCGCGCGGCAGCCGCGGGGATGGAGGCGACGGACGAAGTCGGCATCGCCGAGGCCGCGTTCGTGCTGTCGGTCGTGCCGCCCGGCGATGCGCTGGCACTCGCTGAGCGGCTCGCCCCGGCCTTGGGGCGAGCGGCGGCCAAGCCCGTCTACATCGACTGCAACGCGGTCAACCCTGAGACCGCCGCCCGCATCGCCGCCGTGATCGCCGTCACCGGCTGCCCGTTCATCGACGGCGGCATCATTGGCGGCCCGCCCGCGCCGGGCGGCAAGGCGCCGGCGCTCTACCTATCCGGGTCGGAAGCGGCGCGCGCGACGACGCTCGGGCGGCTCGGTCTCGACATCCGCGTGCTGGACGGGCCGGTGGGCGCGGCGTCGGCGCTGAAGATGTCGTATGCCGGCATTACCAAGGGCTTCACCGCCCTTGGCTCTGTCATGGCGCTCGCCGCGACGAAAGGTGGGAGTGCGGAGGCGCTGCGGCGCGAACTCGCCGACAGCCAGCCGGCGCTGTGGGCCTGGCTGTCCCGGCAAGTGCCGGGCATGTATTCGAAGGCGTATCGCTGGGTGGCCGAGATGGAGGAAATCGCCGGTTTCATCGACGACGCCGACGCCGGGACCGCGATGCTCATGGGGGCCGCCCGGCTTTACGATCGCATCGCTACGGACGAGAAGGGCGGCCGACATGAGACGGCCGCGTTGAGCGCGTTCTTCGCCGGCCCGGCCGCAACGAGGAGGGAATAGGGAATGGAGGTTCGTCTTGACGGCCGCCGCGCGCTCATCACCGGCGGCAGCAAGGGGCTTGGCCTCGCGATGGCGACCCTGTTCGCCGCCTCCGGCGCCGACGTGGCGATCGTCGCCCGCCGCCCCGACGTGTTGGAGGAAGCCGCGCGCGCGATCAAGCCGACGGGAGGGGGCCGCGTGGTGCCGATCGCGGCGGACGTTTCGAAGCCGGACGACGTGCGCGCCGCGTTCGAGGCGGCTACGCGCGAACTCGGCGGCATCGACATCCTGGTCAACAACGCCGGCACCTCGCAGACGGGGAAGTTCGAGGAGATCACCGACGCGGTTTGGCAGGCCGACCTCGACGTCAAGCTGTTCGCCGCCATCCGGCTGACCCGGCTGGTGTTTCCGGGCATGAAGGAGCGCCGCTGGGGCCGGGTGATCAACGTGCTCAACATCGGCGCCAAGGCGCCGCGCGCCGGCAGCGCGCCCACCGCGGTGTCCCGCGCCGCCGGGATGGCGCTGACCAAGGTGCTGGCCGGCGAGGGGGCGCCGCACAACGTGCTGGTGAACGCGCTGCTGGTGGGCGTGATCGTCAGCGACCAGTGGGCCCGGCGGCACGCGGCGCAGGGGGCCAACGTCCCGTTCGAGGAGTTCACCGGCAAGATGGGCGCGGGCGTCCCGCTCGGCCGCATGGGCACCGCCGAGGAGTTCGCCTCCGTCGCCTGCTTCCTCGCCTCGGACGGCGCGGGCTACGTCACCGGCACCGCGATCAACGTGGATGGCGGCACGTCGCCGGTGGTGTGAACCGCCTCCCGGACGCTCGAACTCAAGCTCGACCAGCGTAACTCTGCCTGCTTCAGCAGCAGTGTTTGACATTCCGCAGCCGCGCAAGAATCAAGAGGGCGCTCCTACTTCAAGCCCTGCACGCGCTGTTATCTTGCAGGTAAGCCGTTTGAAATCGTTGTAGCAATCTTGCACTGCTGCTTGATGGCCGCCGAAGGCACCGTCAGCCGGCTTCAGATGAAACATTGGTTTCCGTGCCTCCTGCGCTAACGGCATAAGTGAACGGTAGTCTTTCAATTGCGCGAGGCAATTGGGATCCTTGGCCGGGTCCGCGATGTCGCTCGTTGGCATCGCGAGGACCGATTGGAGGTATTGGCCTGGAATGCGCGCCATCCACCGGCCGAAAGCGCGGGCTGGCCTGCCGGTGCGAACTGAATGTCGCATGATGATGTATCCAATCGGCCTAATCTCGCCCGAGGGCAGAGCCAACTCCGGGTCCGGGTTGCGGCCGAGGCGCTCATTCCACAAGCGGCGCCACTCGCGCAGCGCGGGCCCCATATTGCGCAGCCCTTGGAGGGAGAACAGGTCAGCGCCGAGTGGCACCACAACTTGGTCGCACGCGAGAAGAGCCGCACGGTTCAGAGCACCGAGGTTGGGGCCGACGTCGAGAAGTGCGATATCCGCCTGGTGCTGCTTTGTCGCCATCGTGAGCGCGCGAGCGAGTGCGCTTGTTACCCGGAATGCGCGCTCGTCTCCATCGGCGCACTTCGGCCAGTTCTGTGAAAGATCGTCCTCGAAGCGGGATAGCTCAAGATCGCCGACGAGCAGGCCAATGCGGTCGTCAATTGCCTCAATGTGCGGAGCTTGGACATCCCCTATGCCGCGGAACTGGGGAGATACAGCCCCGTAAATCGTTGGCCTGGTCGTCTCCGCCCAGATCGCCTCCAGTCGCTCCTCGTCGAGGAAGATACTTGTCAGGTTTGCCTGTGGATCGAAGTCGGCGGCCACCACGCGCGCGCCCAGCTCGGAAAGCATCCAAGCGACATGATAGACGAGTGACGTCTTCCCGACGCCGCCCTTATTATTGAAGAAGCCGATCGTCCTCACGGCACGGCTCGGACGATGACGTTGACGTAGGTCGGCTCCGCTTGGAACTCGGGAGGAGGGTTGCCATTCGTTTCCAGCGCGGCGCGAGCGCGAGCGATGCCGGACCCGAATTTTTGAACGA
This sequence comes from uncultured Acidisphaera sp., assembly GCA_964250825.1. Taxonomy (GTDB): domain Bacteria; phylum Pseudomonadota; class Alphaproteobacteria; order Acetobacterales; family Acetobacteraceae; genus CAVWQV01. Next base: position 6,540 of record CAXUIE010000138.1, read on the forward strand.
AGCCGAGCGCGCGCGCCGCGTCCGCAATGGCAGGATTGCGGTAGTCCGTCGGACCGGGCTGTCCAAACCGCTCGATCGTCACACTGCCGTATGGTCCGCCGGGACTTGTGATCTCCACTCGATCGTCGAACCAGGTCAACCGGACCGGTGCCGCCGTGCCCTCGTAATTGCGATGGATGACGGCGTTACGCACCAACTCCTGCAGCGCGATTCTGGGATACGTGGGGGAATTAGCTTGGCGCGTGCCCGACAGGTTCGCACGGTGCGCGATATTCAGGTCGATGATGTCGTCGAGTAGCCTCAACTGCGCCGAGAGTGCCCCCGTTATTTCCCGAGCGTCCGCGATTTCCTCCCCGATTTGCGTTCCAGGGTAACGGACGAACTGGATATAGGCGCCGGGAAGCAAAGCAACAGGATCCTTGCCGGAGACAAGCAGGCCGGCAACGGTCGGTCGGCCGCTCGGATGGAGCAAACGAAGGGCCTGGAGTTGTTGCACGACGTCGCGTCGATTTTCGGCGAGGACGTCGGCGTGGACGGTCGCGGGCAGGATTTCCTCCCGAAATAGGAGGATGTCTAAATCGGTTTGGCTTGCTCCCGAGACTGGCTGTTGATCGAAGGGAAGCGCTCCCCGACGGCGCTCTCGACTAGTCGGCGCTCCTCCTCCGGTGTTGCGTATCCCCGGCGCGCGCCGAGCCGAATGCAGGTCCGTCCCTTGTAGCGCAGGGGAGGGTTGTCAGAAGGCTCAACTTCGACGACCACCATTCGGCAGCTATCCAGCTCGCGCGGCTGCACCGACATAACGGGGAACGGGCTGATCGTGCCATCCGTCCGAAAGCCCATCAGCATCTGGAGGAGCTTCTCGTCGATGGCGATATTCGCGCACTCGCCGTCATCGGTGATGCCGACGAGTAGAACGCCCTTCGTCCTCCGGTCAGGAAGGTCGTTTGCAAACGCGCAGATCGCCTCGCCAAACTTGTCCCTATCCAGACCGGTGGCAGTTCGTTCGACGTTGTCCGCCTCCCGCGCACGGAGGAGCTGCCGGAGGTCACCGTCGGACAGCATCATTCCTCCTTTCGCTTTCGGGTCGGGCTTGACCGCTGCGCGGGCGAACATAGAGACAGGAGAGCGCTCAAGGCCACAGTTCTCACGAGTGGGGCGTCCCTCGCTAGCCAGACGCTCCGCTCGAACCCGTCACGTCAGGTCCGATCCTCGATCAAGCCGCCACACCGCTCCCAACTCCTCCTCTATTTCGCCGGGATCGGCGCGCCGGCCGGCTGCTCCAGGCGGCGGTCGTGGCCGAGCGCCAGCACCACGACGCCCGACACGATCGAACCGGTGGCGATGGCGAGCAGCCCGAGCGGGAAGCTGCCTGTCGCGTCTCGTACGAGACCCATGACCCACGGACCCAGAAAGCCGCCGAGATTGCCTACCGAGTTGATCAGCGCGATGCCGCCGGCCGCGGCGCTGCCGGTCAGCATCGCGGTCGGCAATGCCCAGAATGTCGGCGCGATGCCGGAAGCCGCCACCTGGAAGAGGAACAGCGCGGCCATCGTCGCGACCGGCGAGGTTTGCAGCGCAAGACAGGAGATCAGGAAGCCAGCGCTGATCAAGAGCGACGCCGCGCACAGCTTGCTGCGCGCGCCGGTGCGGTCGGAGTAGTGCGCCCACAGCAGGATGCCGATCACTGCGCCGACGTACGGCAGCGCCGAGACGAAGCCGGTCTGCAC
>CAXUIE010000139.1:0-2917 GCA_964250825.1 uncultured Acidisphaera sp.
TGTTCATGGCCGCACCCGGGCAATCGGGCTTCCCGTTCGGGCACGCCGCGCGCAATTTCCTCACGCGCTGGCGCGATGGCGACACCATATTGCTGGGGCCGCGCGGCGGCGGCGTCACCGCAACCCTCAGGCTGACACCATGATCTACGGCAACTCGCGTTTCCAACCGGGTTTCGACATCGAGTCTCACTCGGCCCTGACGAGCGGCGTGCTGGTGCGGCGCTGTCTTGCCTGGCTCCTGGACGCGGCCCTTATCGCCTGCCTTGTGTCGGTCGGCTGGGCGGTGCTGTTCACGTTCGGACTGATCACGCTCGGGCTCGGGATGCCGCTGCTGGGCCTGCTATGGGCCGTCCCGTTCTGCTACAATTTTCTGTTCCTCGCCGGCATGGCCGCGACCCCCGGGCAGGCGTTGTGCGGGTTGCGGATGCTGCGCGAGGACGATCTCGGGCGGCCCACGCCACTGCAGGCGTTGGTGTCGGTGGTCCTCTATTATGTCACTCTTGCGACCAGCGGCCTGTTGTTGCTACTGGCCCTGGTGACCCCGCGCCACCGAACCTTGCACGACATCCTGAGCGGGCTCCTCGTGGTCCGGGCCGGGGCGCTTATGGATCGCCCGGCTTCCTGGAACATGCCTTCCCGCGCATGACGTATCGCCCTCTCCGTCGTCCGCAGTTCTTCTACACGACCGCGCCGCTGCCCTGCCCGTATGTGCCGGGGAGGACGGAGCGAAAGGTGGTGACGGAGATCACCGGCCCCGATTCGGAGGCGCTGCACGACCAGCTATCGCGCGCGGGTTTCCGTCGCAGCCACAACATCGCCTATGCCCCGGTCTGCCCGGGCTGCCAGGCCTGCGTGCCGATCCGGATTCCCACCGCGACCTTTGAGCCCGGCCGGACGCTTCGGCGCATCGCGCGCGCGAACGCGCTGGTCGAGGGCTTCGACGTGCCGCCGCGCGCGACAGCCGAGCAGTTCCTGCTGTTCCAGCGCTACCAGCAGGAGCGGCACGGCCAAGGCGACATGGCCACGATGAGCTTCTACGATTACCGAGCCATGATCGAGGACACGCCGATTGACACGTTCGTCGTCGAGTTCCGCGACCCCGACGATCGCTTGGTGGGCGCCTGCCTCACGGACAAGCTGGGAGACGGCCTTTCCGCGGTTTACAGCTTCTTCGCACCCGGCCTGGAGCGCCGCTCGCTCGGCACTTACGCAATCCTGTGGCTGATCGAGCGCGCGCGCCTTCTTGGGCTCCCGTATGTTTATCTAGGGTATTGGGTCCCCGGCAGCCGCAAGATGGCCTACAAGGCGCGGTTCCGGCCGAGCGAGGTGCTGGCTGGCGGCGCGTGGCGGCTGCTGACCGAGGCGGATGCCGTGCCCTTGCCCACCCAACTGGTTCCGGAGAGCGCCGGCTAAGACGCAGCGCTAGCGACGGGCCGCTAGTACCTGTTCCGCCCGCGTTTCTTGCATTCCCACTCGCCGCGAAAGGTGGTACGCACCGCGTGCGCACTCGGCGTGAACGCGCGATTTCCTCGGTGTAGGAGCCAATATGATGCGTGGCACGTTGTATGGGTTGGCCGTTGCTGGGCTCCTCCTCGGCCCGTGCGCGCACGCGCAGCAATGCGCCTCCGGGTCGGATCAGACCGTGTTTGACCTGCAAGCCCTCAAGAGCTCACTGATGGTGCTCGCGACGGGATGCCCGGACTCGGACAACGCCTATAACGCGTTTGTCGGCAAGTACAAGCCGGAACTCGGCGCCAACGACCGGGCGCTGGCGGCCTACTTCAAGAAGGTTTACGGACGGAGCGCGCAACGCGAGCAGGACGCCTACGTCACCAACCTCGCCAACGCGCAATCGGATGTTGGCGTGCATCAGGGCAGCGATTTCTGCCCGCGCACGAGCACGCTTTTCAGCGAGGTGATGGCGCTCCGCAGCGGAAGCGACCTGCCGGATTACGCGGCCGGCAAGGATTTGATCCCCGCGCAACTCGGGGCCTGCGCCGCTCCGTCCACCCCGGCAACCAGCGCGCGGGTGCGCACGGTATCGGCGCGGAAGGTGATGCACCACCGCTGAACGACCCCGCTCGCCGCCTCTGGTCGGGACAGCTAGACGGCTCAAGAACTTATCGACCGACTATGTTCTCCTGCGACGGCCGAGCTCGCCGGAGAGCGAGGAAGGAGCGTGAACCTGGTTCGAAACCAACGGCTGTAACTGCTGGCCGGCGCGTTGAACAATCTAGGCCTGGCTCTTGCCACAGGCGGCTTCGTCGCACCCGCGCTTAGCGATCGGGTGCTCGAGACGGGGCGGTCAGATAACCCGCAAATCCGATCAACCAACTCGTCAACAGCCTCTTAGCGCTTCTTGTGGCCGCAATCACCCAGACTTGGTGACCGACACGTTGGCCCGGATCGATCCCTCGCCCGGGAGCAGACGGACGGTGAAACTATCGGTCCCTGCAAAACCGGGGCTCGGCGTGTAGTCGATCCGGGTCGCGTCGCCGACCGGGTGATAATACACGCGCCCATGCGCCGGACGAGACGTGAGCAGCTGCGCGGCGTAGGGCTCGCCTTCGTTGGCGACGGTGATGGCGCACCAACCCCCGTCATTGCCGACGGCCATCGTCGCGATCACCTCCTTGCCCGGAGCCGGGGCTGTAACCGGGGACACCGTGCAACTCTTGGCCCCGCCCGCCTGATCGGTCGCGTATAGGCGCCGCGTGCTCGCCGGCCGCGCCGGCGGCGGCTGGCAGCCAGCCAGAAGCATCGTCAACCCGGCGAGCGCCAGGCACAACGGCCTGCTTGATCGAATCGTCCCCACGTCACCTCCCTATCCCCGCGGCGGCAATCCCGGCCCGAATCGCTGCCCGCCGTGGGACGTGCCGCTCTTTTGCCCGTTCCCCGACACTCCGCAACCCTGGCG
>CAXUIE010000139.1:2935-5350 GCA_964250825.1 uncultured Acidisphaera sp.
CAACCGAACCGGTTCGACTTCGGGAAGCCCGCGGGGGGCAACTTCCCCGCTTGGCCGCGCTCGCCCAGCCAGTTGCGCAAGTCCGTTTCCGTTCGCTGCTTCTCGCCGAGCCGCCAGTTCAATCCGTCCGCCAGGCGGAGCGTTCTGGCGTCGGCGACGCCGCCGTCGCGATAGCGTTGCAGGATCACGCCCGAGCCGCGCGCCATCTCGGGCACCTGCGCGAGCGGAAACACGAGCAGCCGCCGGTTTTCGCCGACGATCGCGACGTGGTCGCCCGAAGCCGGGACGCAGAGCGCGGCCTCCTCGCCAGGACGGAGATTGAGGACCTGCTTGCCCGTCCGCTTTTCCGCCGCGAGGTCGGCTCCGCTCACGACGAAGCCGCGCCCGCTCGACGAGGCGACGAGATAACGGGCATCGGACCGCGGGATGAACAACCCGAGCACGTCGTCCTCGTTGGTCATCTCCGCGAGCAGTCGCACCGGCTGACCGTCTCCCCGCCCGCGCGGCAGGTCCGCCGCCGTGATCGTGTAGGCGCGGCCGTTGGTCCCGAACAAGCAAAGCCGGTCGACCGTTTCACATGGCAACATCAGCTTGACGCGATCGCCTTCCTTGAACCGCAGCCCTTCGACGTCGGCGAGATGGCCCTTGACGGCGCGAATCCAGCCCTTCTCGGAGAGGATCGCGGTGATCGCCTCGCGCTCGACGAAGGCGTCCGTTCTAACCTCAACCGCCGTCGGGGCGGCACCGACCACGGTGCGGCGGGCGCCGAGCTTGCCGTCGCCGAACATCCGGCGCGTGTCCTCGATCTCTGCGGAAATCCGCGTCCAACGCAGGCGGTCGTCGGCGAGCAGCGCTTGAATGTCGCGGCGCTCCTTGGCCAACGCCTTGTGCTCCTTCCTGATCTCCATCTCCTCCAAACGACGGAGCGAGCGGAGCCGCATGTTGAGGATCGCCTCGGCTTGCAGCTCGGAAAGCGAGAACGCCGCCATCAGCCCGGCCTTGGGCTCGTCCTCCTCGCGGATGATGCGGATCACCTCGTCCAGATTGAGATACACCGCGAGATAGCCGTCCAGCACCTCCAAGCGCCGCTCGATCGCCCCGAGCCGGTGGCGCGAGCGGCGCAGGAACACCTCGTGTCGATGGTCGAGCCACGCCCGCAGCACGTCGCGCAGCGACATCACCCGCGGCGTGCGCGTCGCGTCCAGCACGTTCATGTTGAGCGGGAAGCGCGCCTCGAGTGCGGTGGCGCGGAACAGCGTTTCCATCAGCACGGCGGCCTCCACGCCGCGCGACTTGGGCTCGATCACGAGCCGCACGACGACCGTGCTCTCGTCGCGCACGTCGCCGAGCAACGGCAGCTTGCGCTCCTCCATCAAGGCAGCGATCTGCTCGATCAGCCGCGCCTTCTGCACCTGGTAGGGGATCTCGGTGACGACGATCTGCCACGTGCCGTGCCTGCCGTGCTCAACCTCCCATTTGGCGCGGACGCGGAACCCGCCCCGGCCGGTTTCATAGGCCGCGAGCAGCGCCGCCGCGTCCTCCACCAGGGTGCCGCCGGTCGGAAAATCCGGCCCCGGCATATTCTGGACGAGATCGGCCGTCGTCGCGTCCGGGTGCGCGATGAGATGGATGGCGGCGGCGCACACCTCGCCCGCGTTGTGCGGCGGGATGGACGTCGCCATGCCGACCGCGATCCCGGCGGCGCCGTTCGCCAGCAGGTTCGGGAACGCGCCCGGCAGCACGACCGGCTCGCTCTCCTCGCCGTCATAGGTGGGGCGGAAATCAACCGCGTCCTCGTCGATGCCGCCGAGCAGCGCGCGCGCCACCGCCGTGAGCCGCGCCTCGGTGTAGCGCATCGCCGCCGCGTTATCACCGTCGATGTTGCCGAAATTGCCCTGGCCCTCGACCAGCGGGTAGCGTACCGCGAAATCCTGCGCCAAGCGCACCAGGGCGTCGTACACGGCCACGTCGCCATGCGGGTGGAATTTGCCGATCACGTCGCCCACGACGCGGGCGCATTTCTTGAAGCCGGCGGTCGGATCGAGGCGCAGCTGGTGCATCGCGAAGATCAGCCGGCGGTGCACCGGCTTGAGGCCATCCCGCACGTCCGGCAGCGAGCGCGACATGATGGTGGACAGCGCGTAGGCGAGATAACGCTCGCTGAGCGCGTCCGACAGGCGCGCGTCCTCGATCTTGCCGGCGAAATCGTCGGGCATCGGCTCTCCCGCGGCTCAGGCCGATTCGGCGGCCAGCAACTCGACACGGTCGTACAGCATCCGACGCGCCGCCGGGAGCGCCCGATGCGTTTGCCCGAACGCATCCCGCTCCAGGAAATGGCCGGTCAAGCGCAGCCCGTCCCGCCATTCGCGCGGGGTGCCGTCATCGTCGCCGCCGACGAGAAACGCGGGCAACGGC
>CAXUIE010000139.1:5360-8232 GCA_964250825.1 uncultured Acidisphaera sp.
CCGCATCGCTGACCGCCCGCCCCGTGCGCGGAGACACCCAAGCGAGGCTGGATACGGCGCCGGTGATGGCGCATCGCGACAGGTCGAGGCCGTAGCCGAGCTCGCCGAGCATCGCAGTTTCCCATCGCACCAGGTCGGGCACCAGCGCGGCTCCTTCGGGGGCGCGCAACACGAGATGGACCAGCCCCTCAAAGACGCGCGGGTGCGGCTCGCGTTCGGGTAGCGCGCCCGCCGCCACCGCGCACGCCGAGGATAGCAGCGCGAGCGCCAGCGGATCCTCCATCGCACGTGCGGCCCCCGCGTGAACCAGCTCGGCCGTAACGCTGCCGAGCTGGTCCGCAAGCCGCGCGACCCAGCGTGCGTCCACAAGATTGCCCGCCTGCCAAGTCGCCGCGCGCCCCCTCGCCGCGCCGCCGCGCGCAAGCCCGCGATGGACGCCGTGCTCGCGGGTCAAGACCGACGCAACAAGGTCGCCTTCGCCGAACGCGCGCGTTTCCAGAACGATGGCGGGCGCTTCCCACTCCAAACCCAAGCCGAGCCTATTCCGGGAGGACCTCGCCGGAGCCGCCGAACTCCGCCGGAAAGTCCTTCAACTTCGGCAGGCCGTCCTTGATGGGCAGCACGGTTTCCCCGTAGTTGACGTGCAGTTGCGGGGCGAACGCCACGCCCGGAATGGTGGCGGAAAACACGTCGATCATGTTCAAGGGCGGATGGGCCGTCATCAGATGGCCGCCGCAAAGGCGGCAATACTGCCGATGGCTCATGTCCGTCTTGTGGTATGTCGCGATGTTCTCGGCTCCCTTGGTCACCTCCACCGCGTCAGTCGGCCAGAGCGTGAACGCGTTCACCGGCCCGCCGGACCAGGAACGGCAGGACCGGCAGTGGCAATAGCCCATCGCGTTCGGCTGTCCGCTGACCCGGATCTCGACGGCGCCGCAAAAGCAGGCACCCGTGTTCGCATCGCTCATGTCTTCCCCCTGCGTTGGTGCTTGCCTTCGAGTGTCGCGAATCCCCGGGAAGAAACAAGCGTCATCGGCGCCCTTGCTCGATGCGCTCGGCCGGCGAGCCTCGCGGCGGTGCCGTCTCTTGCGGAGGCGACATAAACCAACAGGCCCATCGCGACGGGTGCGACCGGTCGCCGCCGAACGCGTTGCATGAAGGAACGAACGGGAGCAAGACATGTCAGACACGCCGAACATCGGTGGCGCGGGACCCGCGCTTGCCACGCACAGCAAGGACGCGGCCGCGTCCGGTCAGACCCCGGCGGCGTCCACTATGGGCAAACCAGAAGCGTCTGCGAGCGGAAACGCAGAAACCAGCACGAACGCGAGCCCTCAAATGTCCGAGATGGCGAACAGAGTTTACGGGCAGGCGCGCGAGGCCGCCGGTCACGCGGCAGAATCCGTTTCCGATTTGGCGGGCAGCGCGCGGCAGCAGGTCGCGAAGCACGGCGGGGGCGCGGCCGACCAGCTCATGGGATTCGTGCGCGAGCAGCCGGTGGCCGCCGTTTTGACCGCGGGCGCGGTCTGCCTGGCGCTGGGCGTGCTGTTGGGCCGTCGCTGAGCGACCAGGAGGGAGCTCCGCGTCACCCGCTCGTATCGGACAGCCCGATCGCGCGCAGGCGCGCTCCCTCTTCGTCCCACCCCGCCCGTTCCTTGACATTGAGGAAGAGGTGGATCGGACGATCGAGCAATCGCGCGAGTTCCGATCGCGCCCGGGCACCGATCGCCTTGATGCGCGCACCTCCCTCGCCGATCAGGATGGCTTTGTGGCCCGAACGCGCGACGTACACCGTGGCCTCGATCCGCACGGAGCCGTCCTTGCGGTCGTGCCAACTCTCCGTCTCCACCGTGGCGCCATACGGCACTTCCTCGTGGGTTTGCAGGAAGATCTGCTCGCGAACGATCTCGGCGGCGAGCAAGCGATCCGGCACATCTGTCAGGTCGTCGTCCGGATATAGATGCGGCCCGACCGGCATCGCCGCCGCGAGCGCGTCGCCGAACTCGCCCAGCCCGTCCCCGGTCGCCGCGCTCACCATGAAGGTTTCCTCGAATGGCGCGAGCGCGCCGAGCTCGGCCGTCAGCGGCAGCAAGCGGGGACTGGCGACGAGGTCGAGCTTGTTCAGCACCAGCCATAGCCGCCGCTTGGCCGCCGCCAGCTTCTCGGCCAGCGTCCGCCCCTCCGCCGTCGCTCCGGCCTTTGCATCGCCCAGCAGCAGGACGCTGTCGGCGTCCTCCGCCCCGGTCCAGGCGGCGTCGACCATGGCGCGATCGAGCTTGCGGCGCGGGCGGAAGATGCCCGGGGTGTCGATCAACAGGATCTGGCTGGCGCCGCGGACCACGATGCCGAGCACGCGGAACCGGGTGGTCTGCGCTTTCGGGGACACGATGGACAGCTTGGCGCCGGTCAGCCGATTGAGCAGCGTGGACTTGCCCGCGTTTGGCACGCCGACAATCGCTGCGAAGCCGCAACGGCTCGTCACGCGATCAAGGCCGCAAGCAGATCGGCCGCGGCAGCCTGCTCGGCGGCCCGCTTGCTTCCCGCTTCGCCCCGCCCCATGGCGCCCGCGAGGCTTACGGTGGTGGTGAAGCGCGGCTCGTGCGGCGGCCCGCCGCGTCCGGTCAGCTCGTAGCGCGGCAGAGCGAGCCCGCGCGCCAGCGCCCACTCCTGCAGGTCGGATTTGGCGTTGGTGGGCGGCGACGGCTGGCTCACGACCGCCTCGTTCCACGCTCGTCGCACAAAGCTGCGGGCCGCCGGCAGCCCGCCGTCGAGGAAAAGCGCGCCGATCGTCGCCTCGAGCGCATCGGCCAACACCGTCGCCCGCCGCTTGACGCCCGCCCGCACCTCGCCCTCGCCAGCCGCAAGCGCCACC
>CAXUIE010000140.1:0-8181 GCA_964250825.1 uncultured Acidisphaera sp.
CCCCCCCGGCGGGGGGGGGGGGCCCGGGGCGCGCGCCCCCGCCCGCCCCCCCGCAACCGCGGCGCTTTGCGGAATCCTGATTGCCTCGACGCGATCGCCCAGCATCCTGCGTTGCTTCCCGCCGCGCGGCACCCCGCACCGGAGCCCGAAGCAGGCGACTTGCGCAGCGGCGATGCGCTCGAGCGGCAACTGCATCAGGTTTGCGAGGCAGTGCTGGACGCTGGTCCGATCGGATGGTCCGACAACGTGCTCGAACTCGGCGCTGATTCGCTCACGATCCTGAACCTGTTTCTTGCCATCCGGCAGGCCACCGGCCGTGACGACCTGTCCCTGGAGGCACTGTTCTCGGCGCCAACCGTCGCAAGCCTCGCCGCGCTGCTCCGCGGCATGGGCATCGGGGCGGAGGCAAGCAACCCTAGAGGCCCGCGCATTCGCCCGGCCCGCCCGGCGGACGTGGAGCCGCTTTGCCGCTTCCTATACGAAGGTTTCGCAGCGAACGGCGTCCCAGCCGCGGCGTGGCCGCGATTGTTCGACTATCGGTGGACGGATCGCAAACCCGATCTCGGCTTCGTGCTTGCGGCCGGGGACGAAATCCTCGGCTTTCTCGGCACGGTCTATGCGACCCGGCAGGGCGGGGACGAAGCCAACCTCGTATGCAATCTGTCGTCCTGGTACGTGCGTCCTGAGTATCGGGGATGGGGAACCGCCTTGCTCGCTGCCGCGATTCGCGACCAATCCGTCACCTACACCAGCTTCACCCCCGGGCCTCTCTCGCGACAAGTGCTCAAGGCGCTCGGCTTCACGAAGCTCGGTCGGAACAAGATCTTCCTGCCGCCATTCCTGCACGCCAAAACGTTGCTTGCGCCGCGCCCCGTTCTCGCCTTCGACGCTGACGCCGTTCGAGGCTTGCTCGACGATGTGGAACGGAAAATCTTCGATGAACATGCGCCATACGATTGCTTGCAGTTCGTCCTGAGCGATGGGGCGGAGCAGGCCCTCATCGTGGTCAAGCGTCGCAGCATTGCGCTGCGTCGTTTGCACGAACGTTTCCCCGCCTGCCTGGGGCTTGCCTACTCCGAGCTGCTTTATTGCAGTGCGCCGCAGCTGTTGAGACGGCACCTCGAGCGCGTAAAACTTTCGGTTCTGCTCCGGCAACGCACGCTGGCCCTCGCGGCCGACGAGCGCCTTTTTGCCGGGACGCGAACACCTGGCGTGAAAAGGGCGGACCACACCGTGTATCGGTCATCGCGGATGCAGCCGGCCGAGGTAGACAGGCTCTATTCCGAACTGGTTCTGCTACCAATCTAGTCCCGGTTCCCGCCGGATTGGCCGGCGCGGCCTTCACGCCGGGCTGTGCCGGACGCGAAGCTGACCCGGGTGGTAACGTCATCGCCATCGTGCATTTGCGTTCTCGGCGAGAAGGGGTGAGGGTGGTCCAGTCGTGGTCAAAGCGGGGCATTCCGTGTGCTGAAACTCGAGGGTCTATTTCGGAATAGCGACAAAGCGCGCGTCGTGAAGTTGCTTGTCGTGATACCTGTGCTTTGCTGCTGGCTTTCCGGATGCGGTCTGTTCGCCGCGCCCTGTCGGGTCGGATCCGCGGTGCTTAAGATCGTGCCAATTGCCGGGCAAGTGGCGGCGGCGCCCACGGATGCCTGCGCCAACGTGATCGATCCGACGCCAACGAGGTCCTAGGGATTGTCCAGCACCAGGCGAGGGTACCAGGCCCACCCGCGTCACAACCGGCGACCCTTCGGACCCGGGCGCCCGACTGTCCTCATCGCCGATAGGGCCAGGGCAGGAGCAAGCGCCCAGGCACTTTCACCAACGCCTCGGAGGAAGCGCGGCCCGGGTCCTTGAGGATCACGCGCGCTTCGGGGCAGTGATCGGCAAATAATTCCCGGCATGCCCCGCACGGCGATACCACGGCCAACTCTCGGTCCAACTCGTCCGGTTTGGGATGCCGGACCGCGACGATCGTTTCAACGGTCCCGTCCCCCTCGAGCAACGCGCGGCCGAACGCGACCGGCTCGGCGCACACCGAAAGGCGCCCCACGGTGGCACCCAAATGCAGGCCGGTCCACACGCGCCCGTCGCAACTGCGGATGGCGGCGGCGACGGTGTGCCAGAACGGTTTGTAGTGCCGGGCGAGCACATCATGGGCCGCCGCGACGAGCTCGTGGTCGGCATCATTCAACGCGAGGGAGTCCGCGCCCAGCGTCAGCAATGCCGCCGGGTGCAGGAAGTCAGTCAGCCGCTTCGGCCTCGTCGCCACCGTCCGTCGCCATGGCGTTGGCAACGACGCCCGACTGATCGCGCACCTTGCGCTCAATCGCGTCCGCCATGTCCCGGTGGTCGCGCAGGAACTGCTTGGCGTTCTCACGCCCCTGGCCGATGCGCTGGCTGTCGTAGCTGAACCAGGCGCCCGACTTCTCCACCACGTTCGCCTTTACGCCGAGGTCGATCAGCTCGCCAACCTTGCTGATACCCTCGCCGTACATGATGTCGAACTCGACCTGCCGGAACGGCGGCGCGAGCTTGTTCTTCACCACCTTCACGCGGGTCTGATTGCCGACCACGTCCTCGCGCTCCTTGATCTGGCCGATGCGGCGGATCTCCATGCGGATGGAGGCGTAGAATTTCAGCGCGTTGCCACCCGTCGTGGTTTCCGGGTTGCCGAACATGACGCCGATCTTGAGCCGGATCTGGTTGAGGAAGATCAGCATGGTGTTGCTGCGCGACACGCTGCCGGTGAGCTTCCGCAACGCCTGGCTCATCAGCCGGGCATGGAGGCCCACGTGGCTGTCGCCCATCTCGCCTTCGAGTTCGGCACGCGGCACCAGGGCAGCGACGCTGTCCACCACCAGGACATCGATCGCACCCGAGCGCACCAGGGTGTCGGCGATCTCGAGCCCCTGCTCGCCGGTGTCGGGTTGGCTGATGAGGAGGTTGTCCACATCCACGCCGAGCTTGCGCGCGTAGATCGGATCGAGCGCGTGCTCGGCGTCCACGAAGGCGCAGGTGCCGCCGCGCTTCTGTGCTTCGGCGATCGCGTGCAAGGCGAGCGTCGTCTTGCCCGAGCTTTCCGGCCCGTAGATTTCGAGCACCCGACCGCGCGGCAGGCCACCGATGCCGAGTGCGAGGTCAAGCCCGAGCGAGCCCGACGGGATGACCTCGATCTGTTCGTCGCCGGGGCGAGCGCCCATGCGCATGATGGAGCCCTTGCCGAAGGCCCGCTCGATCTGTGACAGCGCCGCATCCAGCGCCTTGTTCTTTTCCATGCGAACGCCTTTCTCAACCCATCATTGATGCTGCCCGGATCGGCTCGCGTGAGGATTTACCTGCGGCCGCGACGTGAGAGCAAGCGCGACGGCTTCCGACCGAACCGACCCGCATCCGATTCTTAGTGTTTTCTATATGTTCTCTTGGCACGCTACAACCGTGTCGGTCGGTTCCGGCGCGCCGTACGCAGCGCCGGTGTCCGACTTCCCCGCCAAGGCAGCGACTGTTTCGAGCAACGCCCTCAACGAGTATGGCTTGACGAGCAGCATCGCGCCCGCCTCGGCGCAGGCGCGCCGCAACGCCTCGTCGGCGTAGCCGGACGTGAAAATCGCCGGGAGATCGGGGTGATTGCCGCGCAGCCCGGCGAGCAGGGCGAGGCCATCCTGTCCCGGCAGCGCCACGTCCGAGATCAGCAACGCGGGCCGCCCCGTTTCGCCGGGCCGAGCGAGGGCAAGCGCGTCGGGAGCCGACGACGCGGCCAGCACGCGCCACCCCTGCCGCCGCAGGCCTCGCTCGGTGAACAGCCTGATCGCTTCCTCGTCCTCGACCAGCAGCACCGTCCGTTCCTTAACGAGGGCATGAGCGGGATCGCCGGCCGGCGTAGGTTCGAACCCGGGCACGCTGCTTTCGAGCGGCAAATGGAGCCGGACGCGCGTGCCGCGCCCGGGCGCGCTGTCGATCAACAGGAACCCGTCGAAGCGGCGGACAAGGTCGCGCACCACGGTTAGCCCGAGACCGGTCCCGCTTTCCTTGTTGGTGACGAACGGGGAGAAGATGCGCCCGAGCCGTTCGGCGGCGATTCCCGATCCGGTATCCGCCACCTCGATGCAAGCGTAGCGGCCGGGGCGGATCGCTTCCCCGTACGGGGATGGCGGCGAGGTGATGCTCATCGCCTCGACCAGGATGACGACCTGGCCGCCGTCGGGCATCGCGTCGCGCGCGTTGACGGCGAGGTTGGTCAAGATTCGTTCGAGCTCCCCGGCCTCGATCCGCGCGTGCAAGCCCGGAGTCACGTGGCGCAAGGCGAGTTCGATGCGGGGGCCCAGCAAGCGTAGCAGCAGCGGCACGGCGGCGCGGACGCACACGTCGAGCGCCACCACGGGAGCGCCTGCCACCTCACCCGCGCCGAGGAGCTTGCGCAGCAACGCGGCCCCGCGCCGGGCGTGATCCTGAATCTCCGCCAAGGGTCGGGCCGCTGAACCATCGAGCCCACGGTCGGCCAGCGCTTCTTCCGCCACGGCGAGGACGGCCGCCAGCACGTTGTTAAGGTCGTGCGCGACGCCCGCGGCCTGCATTCCGATCGCCCGAAAGCGATCGCCCGCGGGATCGGGCCGGATTGGCTGGTCGGTCAACCGCCAGCGCCCCGGGCGCGCCGGCCGAGGCCCCACACATAGGCGACGATCTCGGCCACCGCCTGATAGTGCTCGGGCGGGATTTCGGCATCGAGCTCGACGCGGTAAAGCGCCCGGGCGAGCGGCGGGTTGGCGACCACGGGAACGCGGTGCGCCGCCGCGATCTCGCGGATGCGGGCGGCCATCGAATCGACTCCCTTCGCGACCAAGCGGGGGGCACTGCCTGTAGCACGGTCATACGCGAGCGCCACCGAAAAGTGCGTGGGGTTGGTGATCACCACGGTCGCTTTCGGCACGGCGGCAAGCATGCGCTTGCGGGCGCGCTGCATCCGGATCTGCCGCAACCGCCCCTTCACCCGCGGATTACCGTCGGTGTCCTTCAGCTCCTCGCGGATTTCCTCGCGGCTCATGCGAAGGCTTTTCGCGTGCCGCAGCCGCGTCCATACCACGTCGGCGGCGACGATGACGGCCTGGACGGCCAAGGCGGCAAGCAGCGCGCCGAACACGAGCCGGGTCGCAGCGGCGGGCAAGGTTTGCGTTTCGGCGAGCGGGGCGCGCGCGAGGATGGGGAGCTTGCCGGACAGGGTCAGCCATCCGGCGGCGGCAAGCACGGCTACCTTGACCAGGGACTTGCCGCTTTCCACCAACCCGTCCAAGCCGAACAACCGCTTGAGGCCCGCGAGCGGATTGAGACGGGCCAGATTGGGCATCAGCGCGCCGGCATGGAGCGCGCCGCCGGTCTGCAGCAGCACGGAGGCGACGCCGCACAGGAGCGTCGCCCCGACGAACGGGCCGGCCAACCGCAGGCCAGCGCCGAGGGCAGTGCGGATCGCGGTCCCGCCGCCATCGGAAAGATCGATCCGGTGAGCATCGGCGAAGAAGCGGCTGAGCTGCATCGCCGTTTGTTGCGCGGCCGGCGCCGCGAACAGCATCAACGCCAGTGCCGCGCCCCCGAGCCCGGCCAGCAGCGGCACCTCCCGAGACAGCGGAAACTGGCCGCGTTCGCGCGCCTGCTGTAGCCGGCGCGGTGTCGCGGCCTCTGTCCTGTCCTCCTTCTCGCTTGCCATTTGCTCAGCCCGCGCCCGGCAGGCGGGCGAAGCCGTCGCCGGCCGCTTGGAGCCAGGTGGCCGCCAGCACGCTCGCGAGCACGCCCACGAGCAGCAGGCCGCCCAGGATCTGCCCCGGCATCGCGGCCATGTAGACCTGCAACCGAGGCACCAGCCGCGCCATCAGCGCGGTGCCGACCTGCAAAGCGATGCTGGCGAGGAGAAACGGCGACGCAAGCCGGAGCGCCAGCGCGAACGCCTCCGCCGCGCCGGCGACCACGGTCCGCATGGCGTCTCCCGCGGGCAGCAACTGGCCGGGCGGGATCAGCCGGAAGCTTGCCGCGAGCCCGGCGAGCGGCACCGCGTGAAGGCCGGACGCGAGCAGCAGCACCGGCGCCGCCAAGCCGAACAAGCGGGCGAGCACGCTGGCCTGCGCGCCGAGCACCGGGTCCGGCTGCAGCACGTTGGACAAGCCCAGCATGTACGCGGCGATCTGCCCCGCCACCGGCAGCGCCTGCACGAGCAGCCGCGCGAGCCACCCGAGCCACAGGCCGGTGACGATTTCGGCCCCCACCATGGACGCGGCGGACAGGGCATCGCTCGGCGCGGCCGGAAGCAAGGGTGACACGGCCGGCAGCAGCAGGATCGAGAGCGCCAAGGCGATCCCCGCCCGCACCGTCGCGGGCAGCTCCGCTTCGCCCACCGCCGGAAGCAGCATCACGGCCGCGCCGACCCGGCCCAGTACGAGCACGAAGCCGAACGCCCAGGCGGGCAGCGCCGCGAGCAGCGCCGCGTCCTCGGCGTTCACGCGGTTTGGCTCACGAGCCGCCGACCGCGATCACCGCGTCGAACAAGCGGTGCATGTAGTCCACGAGCGTCGCCCGCATGAATGGGCCGAGCAGGAACAAGGTCGCGCACAGCGCCATCACCTTGGGGACGAACGCCAGGGCCGCTTCGTTGATCTGCGTCACCGCCTGCACGAGTGACACGACGACCCCAACAGCCAGCCCCACCAAAAGCGGAGGCGCCGCGAGCTTGAGCGTCACGATCATCGCTTCGCGGATCAACGCCGCGACGTCGGCTTCGGTCATTTCCGCCATCCTGCCGGAAAGTGCGCCCCCTTTAGATCGGCATCTTCATGATGTCTTGATACGCCTGCACCACCCGGTCGCGGATCGCCATCGTCGATTGCAGGGCGAGTTCCGCCTTGGAAACGGCGGTCACGACTTCCGTGAGATTGCCGTTCCCGGCGATGGCGCTCATCGCTTGCGCGTCCGCGTTGTGACCGGTTTCGACCACGCCCTCGAGTGCCCGCTGCAACGCGGGGCCGAAGCCGTTGCCGGCGTCCACCTGGCCGCTATCCATCCTCGCGTAGGCCCCGGCCGCGGCCGACGGGCGGACGGTGACGGTCGGGATGGTGGTCATTTCAGCATGCCGATCACCCGGGTCAGCATACCGCGGCTGACTTCGAGCACCTGGAGGTTGGCGTTGTAGGACCGCTGCGCTTCGCGCATGTCCATGACTTCGACGAAACTATTGACGTTCGGCGTCTTGACGTAGCCCTGGGCGTCGGCCGCCGGGTGCGACGGGTCGAACTTCTTGGGCAGCGCGCTGTTGTCGCGCCCGATCGCCTTGACCCGCACGGCTTGCGCGCCGAGCGCGCGATCGAACCGGTTCTCAAACGTCACCGTCTTGCGGCGATACGGGTCCGCACCCGGCGTCGAGCCCGTGGTGTCCTGGTTGGCGAGGTTTTCGGCGATGACGCGCAGCCGCGTCGTTTGCACGTCCATGCCTTGCGCCGAGATGGTCAGTGCCCTGCCCAGGTCCATCTTGCCAATCCCTATGATCCGTGCCCGAGGGCGAGGCGGAAGAAGCCGAGGTATTTCGTGTAGAGCCCGGTCACCATTTGCTGCGTCGTTTCCGTGTCGGCGACCTGCATCAGTTGCTCGTCGAGCGACACCGCGTTGCCGTCCGGCGCTCGCGCGGCGGGCTTCGGAGTCGTGGCGCCGGCGTCGCCGCCCGTGGTGCCCGGCAGATGGCCCGGCTGCGTCGTCGCGAGCCCGCCCGCGCCGGCGCGGGACAGGTTAGCGGCGAAACTATCGAGATCGCGGGGCTGCCAGCCCGGCGTGTCGGCGTTGGCGATGTTGGCGGCCAGCAGGTTCTGCCGCTTGTCGAGCCAGGACAGCCGCTGCTCCGCCAAGGCGAACAAGCCGATGTTGCCGAGATCCAAGCGCGCCCCCTGCTTTGCGGCGCGCGCAGGATCGCCGAAAGGGCTGAAGGGACGGTTAAGGGCGTCGCGGCAACGGTTCGGTAATTCGTTTCTGCTGTGATGCGACCATGCGCGACCAGGTCCATATAATCGATCCGCCCGCTCCGGCCGCCAACTGTTCACCGCTGGGCCGGGCGCCGGCCCAGGCGGAAAGCCAGCGCCACCCGCTCCCCTTATAGGATGCGCGCGCGGGGTCGCGCCGCGCCCTCGCTCGCGCGGGCCTCGAAGCCCCCGG
>CAXUIE010000141.1:0-2994 GCA_964250825.1 uncultured Acidisphaera sp.
GTCCCGGTAGCGTGGGTCGAACAGCAGCGGCATTTGCAGCACGGCGGCGGTCCAGCCGAACAGGAACGACAGGTCGTCAAAGACAGCGTCGGCGGCCGGGCGCACCGCGATTCCGCCCCGCATCAACCGGTGGATCGTCAAGGTCGCGTCCCGGCCGTTGCGGGAGGGGGACGGCCGGCTGCCGCCCAGGATCGCGCCCGCGCGGCGGACCATCAGCAGGGCGAGGGCCGCCTGTCCGACAAGGTTGACCGTCGCGGCGAGCCCCTGCTGGGCGTCGTAGACGACGGGCGCGGTGGCCGCCCAGGCGAACGCCAGCGCGTCGCCGAGCACGCACGCGAGCAAGGCAAGCCGGATTTGCGCGGCGGGCGAAAGAGCGGGCCGGGCGAGCGCTGGCGCGAGCAGCAGCAGGCCGACCGCGAGGCCGAGCGCCGCGTCCGCCGGCCAGGCGGGGTTCTCCACGACCGCGCCAGCCAGGGGGAACTTCGGCACCCGGTCGGCCGACCACAGCCCCCAATTGGCTCCCACGGTGCCTTCGTTGTCGTGCTTCCAACCCTGATCGAAGGCCTCGATCAGGTTGTAGTCGAACCCTTCCGCCCGCGCGAGCGTCACGAAGCGGCGGAGGAACACGGCCTGCGCCACCCGGCCCGGTGCGGCGTCGTCGCGCCAGCGGCCGCGGCTTGGCCAGCCGGTCTCGCCGATGGCCCCGGGCTTGCCGGGCAGCAGCGCCCGCATGTCCCGATACACCGCGCCGACATGATCGACCGCCCGGTCGATGCCGGTTGGTTGGTCTTCCCAATAGGGCAGCAGGTGGATCGTCACGATATCCACGTGCGGCGCCACCTCGGGGAACCGGCGCCAGAACTCCCAGACGTCCGCGTAGGTCACCGGCTGCGGCACGGCGGCGCGCACCCGGTCGAGTGCCGCGATCAGCTCCGGTACCGGCAGGTCGCGGCGCAGCAGCACCTCGTTGCCGACCACCACGCGCTCCACCGTGCCGGGATGTGCGCGGGCCAGGGCGATGCCCCGCGCGATCTCGCGTTCGTTGCGCGCCCGGTCGGCGCCCAGCCAGATGCCTTGCCACACCTTGAGCCCGTGCCGTTCGGCGAGCGCCGGGAGGTCGTAGTCGCCTTCGGTCGCGGCATAGGTCCGCACCCCGCGTGTCCGTGTGGCTAAAAGGGCGAGGTCGGCGTCCACCTCGGCCGCACTCGGGAACACCCGCCGCAGGGGGGATTGGCCGGCGCGGAACGGGGCGAAGGAAACCGAGTTGAACAAGCCAGCGGGCATCGGCACGTTGCCGCTTTGTGGGCGGTTTGGCCACCACCAGGCGACGGCGGACATTGCCCCAAGTAGGAACAGCACCGGCCCGAGAAGCGGGGAAGGACGCGACATCGCGGCGCGATAAGCAGGCGTTGGATGGCGAAAGCAAGGCGGCAGGGTAGGTTGGGGCGATCGACGGGCTGGAGGATGCGTGTGGCCGCATGGGCACCATCTCCAGCGCCGTCATTACGCGGGGTTTCGGACGACCGCGTGGGCGGGCTCCGCCGTAGCAGCAGGAATAGTGGGAGCAGGCCAAAAGCGGTAATCGCCGCCATGACCCACCAGGCGCGGTGAAACGCCGCCAGACGCGCTCGCGCCGCGCCGTCCGCCCCAACCATGGCGACGAAAATGGCGACGCCGACCGCTAGACCTGTCTGGCGGATCATGTTGATCGCGCCGGACCCGGTGGCGAACGATGACGCCGGAAGCGCGGACGTGCCCACCCCCATCAGCGTCGGCAACGTTAGCCAGACACCAATACCGACCACCCAGAATTGTCGGAGCGCATTTTGGCGGCCGCGCGGACAAAATTGGCGTCGCGTTAGCGAGGACCGTCCTGCTGATCGAGCGGCCGGAGCCGCTTCCGGGCACGACGGGTTTCGAAGCACCGCCTTACAGGGCTGTGGACCTCACTCGAGCGGCAACTGGCCGGCGCGGAACGGCGCGAGCGAAACGGAGTTGAAGAGTGCAGCGGGCATCGGGCGCCGCCGGCCTGCTGGCGATTCCAGAAGCAGCGAGAAGCGTGACATCGCGGCGCGATGAAGTAGGTGTCGGATGGCGAAGGCAAGGCGGAAGGATAGTGCATGGCGATCGACGGGCTGGATGATGCGGCCATCCGCCGGGTGATAGCCGAAACGCGGCGCATCGCCGTGGTGGGCGCGTCATCCCGGCCGGGGCGGCCGTCCCACGGCGTGTTCGCTTTCCTGGTCGGGCGCGGCTACGATGTGACCGGGGTCAACCCGGAAGGGGCCGGGGCCTTGCTGCATGGGCGGCCGGTGGTGGCGAGCCTCGCCGAAGCGGGGCCGCTCGACATGGTGGACGTGTTCCGCCGCAGCGCGCTGGTCGGGCCGGTGGTGGACGACGCCATCCGGCTCGGCGCCAAGGTGGTGTGGATGCAGCTGGGCGTGATCGACGAGGCGGCCGCCGACCGCGCGCGCCGCGGCGGCGCCACCGTCGTGATGGATCGCTGCCCGGTCATCGAAGCGCGCCGGCTCGGCCTGTGAGCCGCCGCTTGAACCGGACGGACGCGCGAGCCACATCGCCGGGGCGTGCCTAACCGTAGCGGTCAACAAAAGCAGGGGTGCCATGACCAACGAGGAACGCGACATCATCACCCGCTTCATTGAGCGGGTCGGCGGCGCGCAGGGGTCGGGCTTCGGGTCCGCGCCCGGAGCGGCGGCTCCCGCACTGCCGCCGATCGACAGGGACGCCGACGCGCTGATCGGCGAGTTGTTCAGCAGGTACCCCGAAGCGCGCTACCGCCTGACGCAGACCGCGTTCGTGCAGGAGCACGCGCTAGCCGAGGCGCAGAACCGCATTCAGCGACTCGATGCCGCGCTGCAGCAAGCGCAGCAGGCGGCACAGTCGCAGCCAAGGAGCGGTGGCTTCCTGAGCGGGCTGTTCGGCGGTGGCGGTGGCGCTGCGCCTCAAGCTGCATCACATCCTCTTCGTCGCGGT
>CAXUIE010000141.1:3004-8175 GCA_964250825.1 uncultured Acidisphaera sp.
GGTGTGGAACCAGCAAGCGTCGCCGCAATACGCCGCGCCGACCCCGCAATACGCGCCCGGTCCCCAGCAGGGGATGTTCCAGCGTTCCGGGTCAGGCTTTCTCGGCTCGGCCTTGACCACGGCCGCCGGTGTCGCCGGCGGCATGGTGGCGGGCAACGCGCTGATGAACCTGTTCTCGCCGCATGCCCCGGGCGCTGATCTCGGCGGTGGCGAGTTTGGCGGCGCCGGCGCGGCCAGCCCATGGGGCTCGCCCGAGGGAGGGGCTGATCCCGGCTACGTCGACCAAGGCAGCTGGACAACGCCGGACGCCGGGTCCACCGACCAGGCGAGCTGGGGTGGGGGCGATGCCGGCGGCGGCGATCAGTCCTCGTGGGATGCCGGCGGCGGTGGCGACCAATCCTCATGGGACAGCGGCGGCGGCGGTTTCGACAACAGCAACAGCTAGGCGGCCGCGGCTCGATCGAGGCGAGCGAGCGAGGGCTGGGCCGGTGGCCCGGTCCGAACGGCCCGCGCGGAGCACCCCCCGCTCACCGCGTCGAAGCGAGATTTTGGCTCAGCCTTGCCTGGCCGTGATCATCGACGGTCAGGACGCCGGGGGCGTGACGCCCGGGTTCTGAGCGGCAGTCCGGTGCAGTCGGTGCCCGAGGAACACCGGGATCAGCATCGCCGGCCGCCCGTCGTGGAGAACCAGGATCGGCGCCAATTGCTCGATCCGGTCGAACAACGTTCCAAACTGCCGATCGACATCCTCGATCGACATGCGCGGCGCGAGCACCAGCACGTCGTCGCCGAGAAAGTCGGCTTGCTTGGCGATGAGGCTGTATTGTCGCGGATCGGTTCCGAGGCACATCACCCGCATTCGGCCGCCCAACGCGTAATCGGCTTTTCCGGCGTCGAACCAGCGCGTCGCGGCAATGACCAATCCGGGCCGCCGCATCAAGCCGCGTTCGCCGAGCTCCTTCGGGAGCGACGCCCAATCCACCGCGCCCAGATCCGGGTCGGTACCGAAGGCGAAGTCCTCGATCACGTCGGGCAGCCAATTGAAATAAACTTCGGTGCCGACCAGCGACGAGCCAAGCACCACCGTCGCGGCCGAGGCGACCAGCCAAGCACGCACGACCCAATTCCGACGACGGTGGCGTCCGACGGCATCGCCCAGCAACGGGAATAGCATCAAGTAGCCAGGTGTCGCCCAATGGAAGAGCACGTGGCTCCAAAGCGATATCACCGCGAAAACCGCGATGGGGGGGAGTGCCAGGCAGGCTAGCAGCCAGCGCTCGGGGTTCCTGGGTCCGGCGCGCAAGGCGGCCACGCCAAGAATCACCAGCGGCAACCACATCCAGGGCAGGAGAAAAAGGCTCTCGCCCGCGAACGTAGACAGCGGACCAAACGGATGCAGCCGGCCGATCCCCGCCCTGCCGCCCTGGAACAGCAGCGACACCCAATTATGCTCCGCGTTCCAGACCAGCACCGGCGAGAACACGGCCAGCGCGGCTAACCCGGCGACATATGGGTGTGGCCGCCGCAGCCACGCTCGCGCGCCAGGCTCGGTCGCCAGAAACAGCACGGCGCCAAACATCGTGAGCGCGGCTGAGTATTTCGAAAGCAGGCCCAATCCGGCGCAGAGGCCCGTTCCGAG
This sequence comes from uncultured Acidisphaera sp., assembly GCA_964250825.1. Taxonomy (GTDB): domain Bacteria; phylum Pseudomonadota; class Alphaproteobacteria; order Acetobacterales; family Acetobacteraceae; genus CAVWQV01. Next base: position 4,644 of record CAXUIE010000141.1, read on the forward strand.
CCACCATATCCAGGCGGCCCGGTTGGAGGACGAGAGTGCGGCGACGAAGCAGCATGCCGCTCCCAGCAAGGCGGCAAGCAAAGGCCCGTCCGGCAACACCCAACTCGCGCTCGTGACGCCGATCACGGGCGCGGCGTTCATCGTCGCCGCGGCCCACAACCCCGCGCAAGGGCCGAAAAATCGCCGCGTGAGCGCGAACATCAGCCAGGTCGTGCCGGCGAACAAAACGACGAACGGCAGCCGCACGACCCAGGCCGCGTCAGTGCCGAACAGGTGCGCCATTGCCCAGGGCAGCCACCAGGCCAACGGCGGGTGATCGTAGTAGCTGAGCTGCAGGTCTCGACCGGCCGCGACCATGTAGCTTTCGTCGATGCCCAACCCGAGCGAGGCGGCGAACACGAGCCGGGCCGTCAAGCTTGTGAGAATGAGCAGCGCGACGCCGCCTTCCGGCGTCATGACCCACGAGCGGACCCGACCACCTTGCCGGCGGCCCCACGCGGTCGCGCCAGCCCCCCCGACGCGGGACCCTGGCACGGTGTAGGGGTTTGTCGCGGCTCCGGCCTGACTCACGATTTGATCCTGCGCCCTGAGATAATCACGGTCTAGTACTCGAACTGGTACGTCAGCCCGACGCTGCTTCCGCCCGAATCGGCGGGGGTGGCGCCTGGGTTCGTGTTCGAGCCGGTACCGACGGTGCCTTCCAGCTTGAGACCCTTGTACAGATCGACCCGCACCAAGCCCTGCGAGCTGGTGCCGCTCGCTCCCTGGCGCGCGCCCACGAACACGCCGGGCGCCACATACCGTCCCGCTTGCAGCGCGGCGCTGCCGCTGCTGTCGCTGCCGACCGAAAGCTGATCCAGCCCGAGATCCTTGCGCACCTTGTCGAGCGGGCTCGCGACGTCCGGGCCCACGCCGGTGAACTGGGCGAGGGTTGCGGCGATGGAAGCCAGCTCGAACGGGCTCAGCGAGGATGCGCTCCGGTGAAACAGAAGGTAGGCCAGCACCTCGTCCTGCGGTAGTTCGGGCGTGCTGGTCAAGGTGATCTTGGGGGCGCTCGCGGTGCCCCCCACGTTCAGGTTCGCCGTCGTCGTGCCGTTGTTGCTGCTGGCGACAAAATCGAGGCTGGGGTCCGTCAGGCTGCCGCCGTTGAAGCTGACCTCGCCCTTGGTGAAGTCGAGCGTCTGTCCGGCCACGCTGAAATTGCCCTGCAGCATGGTGAACGCCCCGAGCGGCAGCGGCTTGATGCTGGTGCCGCGCAGCCGCAAGTGCCCCGCCATCTCGGCGAACAAGCCCCGGCCGCGCACGAAGATGGCCCGTTCCGCCTTGATGGTGAGGTCGAGCGCGATCTCCGGCCCGGGCGCCGGCGGCGGCGGGGGCTTTTCGCCCGGCCGCACGACGTGCAGCACCGCGATCGAGGGCGGCAGCCGCTCGGGAATGTTGATGTTCGCATTCCGGATGTGAATGTCGCCGGCGAGCGCCAACTCGGCCGCCAGCGCGCCGCGCAGGGTGAGATTGGCGTCCAGGGTCACCGTGATCCGGTCGCCCGCCAGCGGGCGGGCATTGTTCGCGGTGATGGTGATGTCCACGGCCTTGCTCGGCGCCAGCGCCGCGACGGTTCCAACGACGCTCATCGTGCCGGGTCCGGCGCGTCCGCTGAAGCTCACGATCCGCACGGTGTCGCCCGCGAGCGCGATGGCGGCCGCGATGTCGGTGATGTGGGCGCCTTGCGCGAAATCCTGGACGTCTCCGCCCGACAGCTTGGCGGTGCCCGACAAGCGCGGCGCCGCGAGGCTGCCCGCGACGCCGGCGTCGAGCGCGAGCTGCCCCCGCGCGCGCCGCCCGTCGGGGGCGAGGATCGGGTCGAGCATGGCGAGATCGACGTTGCCCACCGCGCGGAGATCGAGCGGGCGGGCCGGGTCGATCGGCGCGGTTCCGGTGACGGTGAGTGTGGTCAGTCGGCCAGCGGTGAGCCGCGTGTCGAGCCGCGCGCTGCCGCCGGCGAGATCGGCGGTGGCGAGCAGGTTCGCGGGCGGCAGGCCCCGGCCCGGGCCGGTCCGCATCCTGAGCCCGGTCGCTTCCAGCCGCACGGTGCCGCTCGGCTGCTTGGTCGTCCCGGTCAGTTTTGCATCGGCCCGGAGCGCGCCGTCCGCGTCCATCGCCGGCGCGAACGGCTTGACGAGGTCCGGCGTCACGCCGCGCAGCGCCACGGTGGCGTCCCGGGTCGGGGAAACCCGGCCGGCGACGTCGAGCGTCGCCTGCCCGAGCCCAACCCGCAGCCGGTCGAGCGTCACGCCATCGGCGAACCCGATCCGCACGGGGGCAAGCAGCCGCGCGGCTTGCCCCTTCCAGCTCGCGTTCAGGCTGGAAACCTGGGCCTCCCGCGCCGTGGCGTTCAGCACGGTGGCGGCATCGACCCTCGCATTCGCCCCGGACACGCGCGCGGCGGCGGACAGCTTGGCGTTGAGCGCGGTTCGCGGGCCGCTCACCGTGAGTTTGGCTGAACCTGTCACGCCAGGGGCGGCGAAGCCGTCCACGGTCAGCGCGCCGTCCGTGATCGTCGGAGCGGCCGCCGGGTCCAGCACGGTCGCCTGAAGGCTGGCGCGCGCGACGGAGGCGGTCCCGGCAAGGCCGGCATCCCGGGCGTCGAGTTTCAGACGTGCTTCGGGCTTTCCCTCGCGCTCGGCCGTGACAAGGTTCGCCATGACCCCGCCGCTGAGCGGCTGGCCGACAAGCGGCCGGAGGTCATCGAGGCGGGTCATTCGCAGGTTGAGCGTCCCGAGCGGCAGCGTCGCCCCTTTTGGCAGCACAAGCGAGCCCTCGGCGTGGGCGCTTTTCCAGTCGGCTTTCGCGATATCGTGGGGGAGCGCGCCGTCGCCCCCTCGCTGCGCCGACGCGGCGAGGTTGAGGGGCGCGTCGGCCAACGCGCCGTCGGCCTCGATCCGTCCGGCTGGGGCACTCGGCAGATGCTCGGCTTCCAGATGGGCGTGCAGCGGCCCGCGCGGCATCGCCTGCACCGCGACGTCGCCGACGAGATCGGCGCGCACCGCCAGGTCATCGGTCGGACCGGCCACGTGGCCTTGACCGCGCAACGTGCCGCCGATCGTGGGGGCCAGCACCGCGAGGTCGGCGAGGCCGACGGTCCAGTCGAGGTCGAGCCCCTTCTGCGCCATGCCGCCCGAGGCGGAAAAGCTGAGCGTCTTGCCATCGAGATTCAGATGCGAGAGGGCGAGGTCGCCGCCCTTCAGCGTGCCAGCGAGCGAGACCTTTGCCGCGTTGCCCAGGAGCCCGGGGACCGGCGCCGTGCCGCCGGTCACGCCCACCGTGCCGTCGAGGGCGGCATCCGTCGCGCCCGCGCGTTGTGCCGCGTGAACGACGAGGTTCTCACCGCGGCTTCGCCGGCATCGTGGGGCGTCCGGCCGACAAGCCGCTGGTCGCGGCGATCGAAGGGTTCGCCGTCGCCGGTGGCCTTGACGAGAGGCCTGCGGAGTTGAAGGAGAGGCCTGGCGGACGGGAAGGTGAGGCCTGCGGAGGG
>CAXUIE010000142.1:0-7558 GCA_964250825.1 uncultured Acidisphaera sp.
CGCGCTGCTGCCCGACCTGCGGGTCTTCGCTCGCTGCGTGGTCCGCAACCGGTCGGCGGCCGACGACCTGGTTCAGGACTCCCTCCTGCGCGCGCTTGCGGCCATAGAGCAGTTTCAGCCGGACACCAACATGAAGTCGTGGCTGTACGCGATCCTGCGAAACACCTTCTACGAGCAAAGCCGCCGCCGACGAACCGAGCGCGGCGTTCTCGAGCGAACCGCAACGCCTCCATCGGCGCAGATCGGGAACCAGGACAGCCGCGCCGCGCTGTCCGACCTCGAGCGGCACATCTGGAGCCTGCCGCCCTTGCTGCGCGAGGCTATCGTCCTGGTCGGCGCGCAAGAACTGACTTACGAGGAAGCGGCGGTAATTTGCGGAGTCCCAGTCGGCACCGTCAAGGCACGGGTGTCGCGTGCGCGCGCGCAGCTCAAGCAACTGGTGGATCATGTCTCCCCGGAGCATGACAAGTCAGGCGGAATCTCCGGCGCGTGAACGCGCGGCTCGTGGAATGAACCTACGTCGCGGTCGTGCTTGCGCAATGCGGGCGCGGTTTGTCTCACGCATTCGTGAGCCGGCCGATGCAACGCTTAGCCGCCCCGGTTCATTATTCAATCACCTCGCCGCAACGCGGGCCCGACTGACCACCAGGAGCGATCCGATGTCCGTTACCGCTTCCGAGTTCCCCGACTTTCACGATCAGGTCATCGCCATTCTCCCCAAGCTTCGCGTGCAGGCGCTGGCTCTGACGCGACACAGGGCCGCTGCCGAGGACTTGGTTCAGGATGCCGTCTGCAACGCGCTTTCGGCCCAGGACAGCTTCATTCCGGGGACCAACTTCGCGGCTTGGATGCACCGCATTCTCCGCAACCGGTTCATCTCCAATCTCCGCAAGCGCCGGGACACGACCGACATCGACGACGTCCCGGCGTCCACGTTCGCGAGCAACGCGGCGCACGAGGATCGTTTGGCTTTGAAGGAACTCGGGCAAGCCATGGTCAAGCTGCCGGCGGATCAGCGCGAGGCGCTTGTCATGGTTGTGGTGCACGGGATGAGCTATGAAGCCCTGGCCGCCGCGACGGGATGCGCAGTCGGTACGGCGAAAAGCCGCGTGTTTCGCGCGCGCCGTCAGCTCGAAGCCTGGTTGATGGGCGAAAAGCCCGAGCGTGCCTCGGCGCGCGTCCACCACCGCTTGGCGTCGGATGCCCGCGAGGAGCACGCATCGGCCTAGACCGCCGGGCGATGACGCAATTCCTGTAAGCGAGGCCGGATGAAAATGCGGCCGGACGGAGGCGGGCGCGTGTCGCGCCCGTAAAGCCTTCACGGCGGTCCTCATGAAATATCTTCCGATGAAGCAGCGGAAAGAAAAGCCGGTACCGATCGAGCCGCATGAGGAACCCCAGGCGGAAGCGGCGTTCGACGTGTGGCTTCAGCGTGGCTTGCACGAGTTGTTCGATGGTATCGCGAACGAGCCTATTCCAGAGGAATTGCTCAGGCTCGTAGAAGGGAACCGCAAGAAGTAGGCGTGCGTTCGGCCGTCATGGTCGCCCGGTGTCCGGCCGGCTCGATCCGGGCGCGCGTGACGGTGTTGCTGGTCGTGTCGACGCTTCCGCTCCTGATCGTCGCGGTGTTGCTCGCGGCTCGCGAGGGGGAGTTCACGCTCAGCGCCGCTTTCCTTCTCGGAGCCAGCCTGGTCGGCATCGTGCTGGCGGTGGTGGTGACGGACTACGCGGTCAGTCGGCCACTGCGCTTGTTAACCAACGCTGTCGAGCAATGGAAGCGCGGGGGCGATTTCGAGGCTGATAGGTTGACTGTTCAGCCAACCGAAATCGCAAACCTAACGCAGGCGTTCGCCGAAGCCACGCACGCCCTCGCCCAGCATGACAGACGGCTGCGGGAAGCGGCGATTCAACACGAACTGCTGATGCGGGAAATCCACCATCGCGTCAAAAACAACCTTCAGATCGTGGCAAGCCTGCTTAACCTCCAGGCAAGCCGCATTCGACTGCCAGCGGCTAAAGCCGAGTTCCTTTCCGCGCGCGACCGGGTACGCGCGTTGGGAACCTTGCATCGGCACCTGTATGGGGATGGCGGGCTCCGGTCCATCAACATGCGCAGCTTTCTCACCGAGCTATGTGGACAGCTTTTGCAAGCGATGGGCGAGCGCGAGGGAGACCGCATCACGCTGGTGATCGAGGCGCCGGAGATCGAGGTTTCGAGCGATCAAGCGGTCCCGCTTTCGCTGATAGTGACCGAGGTGGTGAGCAATGCGGTGAAATACGCGTTTCCTGCCGGCCGCAAGGGCCGGATCGACGTGCATATGACCACCGTGGCAGAGATGGCCCGTCTTTCCATCCATGATGACGGCATCGGCATTCCGGAGGGCGGTGGGCAGAGCGAGACCGGCCCGCGGGACGGGCTCGGCATCCAGCTGATACGCGGCTTCGCGCGCCAGCTGGGTGCGACGATCGAGGTCCGCCAGGATGAGGGCACGCAATATGACCTGAGCATCCCGCTGCGGCGGGACAGCCGGGATGGCGCCGCTGAGGCCGCGTCCGACGAGATCACCGAGGCGTAGGCTTCTCGGCACGTAACCCGGGCGAAAAGGATGCCTCGAGGTTGGCCTCCGTTGTCGGACATGTCGGACGGTTCTTGCCCGGGCCTGTCATTTCTCGCTTGGCTGCCTTAATCCGGGGCGATGGCAGATGACGGAAAGCGGAGTCGGCGGCTCGAAGCGAGGGCCTGGCTTCGTGACCAGGGGCGGATCGGCCGCCGGGCAACGCGGCCGGTCCTCGCCTTAGGATTGGCCGGGACGATCGCGGCGATCGGGCAGGCCTATTGCGCCGCGGGCGCGCTGGCCGGTGCCTTCAAAGGGGCGCCGCGCTGGCCCCTGGTGGCCGGTTTCGTTGTTCTCGCGGTCGCTCGCGCCGGGCTGACATTGCTGTCCGATCGCGCCGCCTTCGCTGCCGGCGCCGGTTCGCGCCGGCGCCTTCGCAGCGATGCGTTGGGGCGTGTGCTGGCCGCCGGCCCCGCCGCGGGGCGGCGCATGCATTCGGCCGCACTGACGGCCGGCGTCGTCGATCGGATCGACGCGCTTGCTGGCCTGTTCGCGCGCTGGATGCCTGCGGCGGTGCTCGCCGTCGCGGCTCCAGCCGCCGTCGCGTGCGCGGCCTTGCTCGCCGACCCGTTCGCCGCGCTTGTGCTCGTCCTGTGCGGATCCATGGTTCCGGTCGCGATGGCCCTGGCGGGCCTCGGCGCGGCCGCCGCGTCGCGACGCCAATTCACCGCGCTCGCTCGGTTGCAGACCCGTTTTCTCGATCGCATACGTGGCATCGCCACCATCGTGATGAACGGGCGGGAGGCGGACGAGGCCGCGGCGCTGTCGGTCGCGGCGGACGACCTGCGTCGGCGCACCATGCGCGTGCTTCGCGTCGCCTTTCTTTCCTCCGTGGCGCTCGATCTCGCGGCGGCGGCGGCCTTGGTCGTGCTTGCCGTGCGCTACGGCTTGGCGTTGCGGGCAGGCACGTTGGGGTACCCTGAGGTTCCATTGTTCGCCTTGCTGCTGGTGCCGGAGTTCTTCGCCCCACTGCGGGCGTTCTCGGCCGCCTATCAGGACCGGATGCACGCGGTGGGAGCCGCCGAAGCCCTGCTCGCGCTCCCGCCATTGCCCGACGCGGCCTCCAAGCCGGCTCCGGCTCCGGCCGTGCGCACGGTGGCCGCGCGCGGCGCCACCGTGGCTTTCGAGGACGTTCGGCTGACCTGGGATCCGGCGCGCGGGCCGGCCCTGGATGGCCTTTCGTTTCGCGTGCCGGCCGGCGAGACGCTCGTGCTCGCGGGGCCGTCCGGGGCGGGCAAGTCGACCGTCATCGAGATCCTGCTCGGCTTCGTCCGGCCCGACGGCGGCCGCGTCACGATCAACGGCGCCGACCTCGCCGATCTCGTGCCGCAGGCGCTGTCTCGCTTGACCGCCTGGATCGGCCAGCGCCCGATCCTGTTCGCCGGAACGATCCGAGAAAACATCCGTTTCGCCCGCCCGGAGGCGACCGACCCCGAGGTGGAGGAAGCCGCGCGAGCCGCACGGGTCGACCGTTTCGCCACTACCCTGCCGGAGGGGTTCGACACGATCGTGGGCGAGGGCGGCTACGGCTTTTCCGGCGGCCAAGCCCAGCGCATCGCGATCGCGCGCGCCTTCCTCAAGGACGCGCCGTTGCTGTTGCTCGACGAGCCGACCGCGCACCTCGATCCGGCGACGGAGGCCGAGGTGCTGGAAAGCCTGCGGCGCCTCGCCCTGGGCAGGACCGTCATCCTGGCGAGCCACGCCGCCGCCGCCCACGCGTTCGGCGGCCGTCGGCTCGACATCGCGGCGGGTCGCGCCGTCCCGGCTCGGGGCGCCGCATGAGGGCGCTGCTCCGTATTATCGCACTCTGGCGCGAACACGCGCTGTGGTTGGCGCTTGGGTTCGCGGCGACCCTCGCGGCGCTGCTGGCGGGGGTCGGCCTGATGACCTTGTCGGGGACGATGCTCGGGGCGGCCGCTGCCGGCGGGCTGGTCGCCCCTGTCCTGCTGCGCCGTCTCGGCATCGCCAGGGTGGTCCTGCGCTATTTCGAACGGCTATGGCTGCACGAGGGCACGTTCCGTGCGCTCGCGTCCCTTCGGGTTTGGTTGTTCCGCGGCCTGGGGCGCAACGCGGCCGGCGGCCTAGGCTTTCGCCGCGCCGGCGACGTACTGACCCGGCTGGTGTCTGACGTGGAAGCGCTGGACGGCCTCTTCATCGGCATTGTCGTGCCGGTGCTGTGCGCCGTTCTCCTGCTGCCGTTGCTGCTCGTCCTGATTGGCAGGCGCGATCCGGCGCTCGCCGCCGTGATCGGCTTCCTGTTCGCCGCGGCGGCTTTCGGACTGCCGTGGGCCGCCATGAGGCTCACCCGGAACGCCGGCCAGCAATTGGCGGGCGCCGTGGGCGGACTTCGCGTGGCGGCGCTCGACGCGCTGACCGGCTTGCGGGAGGTGCGCGCCTTCGGGGCCGAGGGACGCATGCTCGCCGCCGTCCAGGCCCGCGAGGGCGTGCTGCTTGCCGCGCAACGGAGGATTGCTGATCGTACGGCGCTGGCCGGGGTCGGCGCGTTTCTTTGCGGCCAGCTCGCGATCGCGGCGGTGCTGGTCGCCGCGGGCACGGAGCCGGTCGCGGCCGTGGCCGGGGCGTTTCTGGTCCTCGCCGGCTTCGAGGCCGTGGCCGGGCTGCCCCGGGCCGGCGTCTTGGCCGGCTATGCGGTCGTTGCCGCCCGCCGCGTTGTGGAGGCAGCCGAGGCGGCTCCGCCGGTCATCGATCCCCCGCATCCGGCGCCCGCGCCGGCCGGCACGGGGCTTCGATTGGAAGGGGTGCATTTCGGTTGGGACTCGGCGCGCCCGCGTGTGTTCGACGGCCTGACGCTCGACATCCCCGAAGGAAGCCGGGTCGCGATCCTCGGCCCGTCCGGTTCGGGCAAGTCCACCTTGGCGGCCCTGGCGCTCAAGGTCGCGGCACCCCAGGAGGGACGGGTGCTGCTGGGCGGGGTGGACCTCGCCACCCTCGCCGCCGCGGACGTTCGGGCGCGGATCGGCTGGCTCAGCCAGGCGACGCACCTGTTCGACGACACGATACGGGCGAACCTCCTGCTCGCTCGCCCCGGCGCGGATGACGCGGCGCTATGGGCGGCGCTGGACGCGGCGCGTATCGGCGAGGTGGTGCGCGCGCTCCCGGACGGGCTCGACACCTGGGTCGGCGAGGGGGGCGCGCGGTTCTCAGGCGGGCAGGGGCGCAGGCTCGCCTTGGCGCGCGCGTTGCTATCGCGTGCAAGGGTGCTGATTCTCGACGAGCCGTGCGCCGGCCTCGATGTTGAAACCGAGCGCGCCTTCCTCGGCACCTTGAACGAGGTGGCCGAGGGACGGACAGTCATCCTCATCCTGCACCGTCTCAGCGGCGTCGAACGGCTTGACCGGATTTGGCGAATCTCGGGCGGGCACGCCGTCGCCGCCGCGGGCCAGCCGGCCCCCCCGCGCGGGTGACGCCGCCCCCACAGCCCCGGGAGGTTATCGCGGCGCCACGTTCATCTCGTGAGGATTCGGCCATGCGTCGCCTCGTCGCCGGCTTGCTGTTGCTGTCCAGCCTCGCCGCCTGCTCGAACTCCGACCCGCCCGCCTCGCAGAAGTTCCTCGTGTTCTTCCAGGAATGGTCGGCCAGCCTCGACGACAACGCGCAAGGGGCGATCACCGCGGCGGCCGGTTGGGCGGCGCAACATCCGGCCGAGGTCGTGACGGTGACGGGGTTCGCGGCGCCCGATGGCAGCCAGGAAGCCAACGTCGCGTTGTCGCGCACCCGCGCGCAGGTCGTGGTGGACCAGCTGCAAAAGGATGGCGTCGCCAATAGCCGCATCCGGTTGACGGCGCAGGGTCCGACCGACTTCACCCTCGCCCCGCAGGAAAGCCGGCGGGTCGAGATTGGCATCGCGGGGCTCTAGCCTGCCGACCTCGCCATGATGGCGGGCGGCGCCCAAACGGACCCCGCCGACGTGCTACGGCGGGTGTTCGGGTTTGGCGGGTTCCGCGGCCTGCAGGAGGCGGCTGTGCGGCACGTCGTCGCGGGCGGGGACGCTCTGGTGCTGATGCCGACAGGCGGCGGCAAGAGCATCTGCTATCAGGTGCCGGCACTCTGCCGGCCGGGCACGGCCGTCGTGGTCTCGCCCTTGATCGCGCTGATGGATGATCAGGTAGCGGCGCTGCGGCAGCTCGGTGTCGCCGCCGGGGCGCTCCACTCCGAGATTGACGGGGCGGAAGCGCGCAGCATCGCGCGCGACTTGTCGGAGGGCCGGCTCGACCTGCTCTACGTGTCACCCGAGCGGCTGCTGAGCGCCGGCACGCTCGAGCGGCTCGGCGGCGTGCCCTTGGCACTGATCGCGATCGACGAGGCGCATTGCGTGTCGCAATGGGGCCACGAGTTCCGGCCCGAGTATCGCGCGCTGGCTTGCCTGCCGGAGCGGTTTCCCGGGGTGCCGCGCGTGGCACTCACCGCGACCGCCGATGCCCGCACGCGGGCCGACATTCTTCAAGCGCTCGACATGCCGGGTGCGGCGGTGTTCGCCGCGAGCTTTCACCGCGCCAACCTCCACCTCGCCGCGGAGCCGAAGCTTGGCGAAACGGCGCAGCTGCGGGCGGTGCTCGGCCGACATCCGGGGGCGTGCGGGATCGTTTATTGCGGCAGCCGGGCCAAGACCGAGCGTGTGGCGGCGCGGCTTGGGCAGGACGGGTTCCCGGCGGTCGCGTTCCATGCCGGCCTCGAACCCTCGGCCAAGCGCGCCGCCCTGGCCCGTTTCCGCTCGGGCGAACCGGTCGTTGTTGTCGCCACCATCGCGTTCGGCATGGGCGTCGACCGGCCCGACGTGCGGTTCGTCGTGCATCTCGACATGCCGGACAGCCCCGAATCCTACTACCAGCAGATCGGCCGCGCCGGGCGGGACGGCGATCCGTCGCACACGTTGCTGCTCTACGGCGGCGAGGACATCGCCCGGTCGCGGCACTGGCTCGCCC
>CAXUIE010000142.1:7568-8020 GCA_964250825.1 uncultured Acidisphaera sp.
AGACCACCGCCTGCCGTACGCAGGGCCTGCTCGCCTGCTTCGGCGAGACGCTGCCCGAGCCATGCGGGCACTGCGACACCTGCCGGCACCCGGTGCGCCAGTTCGACGGCACGGTGGAAGCGCAGAAGGTGCTCTCGGCCGTCTACCGGACCGGCCAGATGTTCGGCGCCCAGCACGTCAACGCGGTTCTGCGCGGCGAGGAAACGCCCATGGTGCTGCGTCATCGCCACCAGATGCTGCCCACCTTCGGCATCGGGGCCGACCGTCCGCGCGAGGTCTGGCGCTCGGCGATCCGGCAGCTGATCGCCGCCGGGCTGCTGCGCACCGATAGCGGCGAGTTCGCCAGCCTCGCCCTGGCGCCCGACTTGGCGCGGCCGGTGCTGCGCGGCGAACGGCGCGTGCTGCTGCGAGAGGACGCGCCCGCGCCGAGGCCGCCCCGCGCCCGCCCGGAG
>CAXUIE010000143.1:0-1504 GCA_964250825.1 uncultured Acidisphaera sp.
GCGTCATCCAGCGCATCCTCCCGCCGGGCAAGCAGGACGACGTTGGCCCCTTGTCGCGCGAAGGCGAGGGCCGCGGCGCGGCCGATGCCGCTCGACGCGCCGGCGACGACAACGGTGGCGTTCTTCAACTCTCTCATCTTGGCTTCTCCTTGCGGCGGAGAGCCAAAGATGGACGCGGCTCAGGGTTGCATGACGACGGCTTGAGCGCGTGCGGAGATGGCCAGGATCAGTCCACGGCCTCGGCTTCAATCTCAAAGACGAATTTCGGGTCGGCCAGCCCGGCCACGAACAGCAAGGTGGACGCGCTGGCGTGGTCGCCGAACAGCTGGCGGCGGGCCTCGCGATAGGCGGGCAAGTGCGTGCGGTCGGTCAGGAAGGCGGTGGATTTGACCACGTTGGTGGGCGCCATGCCGTGCGCGGCCAGGATCGCGGCCAGGTTGGCGAACGCCTGCTGCATTTGGGCTTCCGCGCCTTCCGCGATCGTCCCGTCTGGCGCCGTGCCGACCTGGCCCGAGATCATCAGCCGACGCTTAGCACCTTCAACCAGGACCGCATGGGTGTAGCGCCCGCCCGTCGAATGGATGGTCGGCGGGTTGCTCAGTGTGATGACCGGCATGAGCCCTCCTCGAGATTACGAAAGGTGCGCCTTGTCGAACAGCGCTTCGAGTTGCGCCCAAGGCCCGAGCGTCACGAATTGCATGTCGAGCAGGCCGGCCGCGATCATCGGATACGTCCGTAGTTTCGCCTCGACGTCGCTCGCGCTCGCCGCCTCGAATATGAGCGTCGCCGCCGGCGGGTCGGGCTGGAAATAGAACTCGCGGAGAAAGCCGGCCTTGTAGTCGGCCCAGACCGCCTTCTCCTCTTCGACCAGGTGCGGTCCGACGTCGGCCATGGTCTTGCCCGCAGACGGGGTCAGCAGCGCCATAATTTTCACAGGGTTACCCTCGGTTCAGCCTCAAAGGCAGGCTAGGGCTTCCTGCCAGCGTTTCAAGGGCGAAACAGCAGCGCGGCGCCGCCGGCCTCCTCCGGCGGGATCAGCAACCCGTCCGGCAGCGGGCGATGCGCGACCCCGGACGCCCGCACCCGCTCGCCGATCGCGCGGTGGGCGTCGTCAGTTCGGAGCGCGACGCCGGCGATGAACGGCAGGGTCGGCGCCGCGACGCCGGGCAGGACCAAGGCGAGCCCGTCGGGCGGCAGCAGGCGGACGCGCCCCTTGGACAAGGGCAGTACAAAGCCGCCGGCGGGATCCGGCTCGACCGGGCGGCCTGCCAGGCGCGAGAACCGCGCCGCGCTTTCGGCGGGGTGTTCGGTCGCGATCATCACCTCTTCGAGTGCGACGGCCCGGTTCGCGTGGTGAAGGAAGCGGTCCTGCCAAATCGCTTCCGGGGTGAGGTGGCGGATGAGCATGATCCGTCCTTCCGGCGCATCCGGCAGCGGCAGCCGGGCGAAGCGCGCGGTGGGGCCGGTCGGGTCGGCGTCGTCCACCGGGCGTTCCAGGTACGCG